>NZ_JAVIIW010000050.1:0-51975 GCF_033977205.1 Mesorhizobium album
ATCAATCGAAGAAACGGTGAGCGAGATTCCTGTGCGCATCCGGCAGACTCGCACACACACCGCCAAAGGGGAATCCCAAATCGGACTCTTCCGTTAGGTGGAAACCACTAGTCAGCCGCCCCACTAGGATTACTGACCATGAAATGCCGCGATTGCGGCATGGGCCCCCCCGAGTGCCAAGCCATACCTTGCAGCTAGTAAAGGCAGTTTCTAGGATTCAGAGATTGCGGGCGCACGCTCGCTAAACGGGGTCAGGACCGTGGTTGTGCCACCGCCACCGTAGGAGAAATTGGTTATATTCTTCCCTGAACTCGAACTTGGCCGTTCGATCGCAGAAGACCAGCACTGACTGGAGTGGCTACGTATCCAAAGCCCCCGTCAAGGGATTGCTGCTGGACCCACGATTCGTGTTCTACTCCCGGGAAAAGATGATTGTCTGGACCAGCCCTCCCCCCTGCCTGTTCTCCAGCGTGATCGTCCCACCATAACGCTCGATGATCTCCTTGGCGATCGCCAGCCCAAGTCCTGCGCCGGGAATGAACTGCATGCGCGCCGGGTCGACCCGGAAGAACGGCTCGAAGGCTTTGTTCAAAAGGTCCGGCGGAATGCCGGGGCCGCGGTCGGCGATGGTGAGAACCGCTCGGTTGCCTTGCCCGTATAGCGAGACCGTGCAGTTCTTGCCATGCGTGGCGGCGTTGACGATCAGGTTGCGCAGCGCCCGGCGCAAGCCAAGCGCGCCGGCTTTGACCGACACATGGTCGAGATGGTCGATCGTCACCGCATGACCGAGCGAGACCATCTCGACTTCGATATCGCGAACCAGCGTGTCCAGCGCCACCGGCTCAACCGCGTCCTGGTTGACCTCCTCGCGCACCAGGCGGATGGCGCTGTCGGCGATGCGATCGAGCTCGTCGAGGTCGCTCAGCCATTTCTCGCGATCCTCCTCGAGGAACTCGGCACGGAGCCGCATCCTGGTCATTGGGGTCCTGAGATCGTGGCCGGCGGCGGCCACCAGCCGCATGCGGCTTTCCATCGCCGTTCTCAATCTTGCCGACAGCTCGTTGAGCGCATGGGCGGTGGCCCTCACCTCGACCGTACCTTTTTCCGGCAAGGTCGCCAGCACTCCGTCCGATCCGATCTTGCTGACGGCGCTTTCCAGCATTTCCAGCGGCCGCACCAGCACGCCGGTGAAATAGATCGACACCGGCGTCGCGCCGAGCACGATCAGCGCCATCCAGCCGGCGAAAACATACCAGACATCGCGCGGCGGGCCCAAGTCGGGGACATTGACGATCATAAAGCGATGATCGGGCAGCGCGACCGAGGCGACCATCCCAGGTTGCCCGGCATTGCGGCTGACGACCGCCGAAACATCGAGGCCGTTCTGGCGCAGCATGTCGTTCAGCACCCGCGTGTGCTTGCGGTCCTCGAAACCCGGCGCCGGACGATCGCTGATCGGCACCCGCGCATCGCCGCTGCCCGGCACATGGCCGGGAGCCAGTTGCACCATGTACTGTATCTGGTGCGCCAGCGGCCCCATGGTCAGCTCCGGCGACGGCCCGCCGAGCACCTTGACGGCGACGAAGGTGGCGAGCCCGACCACGCCGAGAATTGACACGACCAGAAGGATGATCAGCCGCCGGCGCAGCGAGGTCATACCCCGGTCTCCGCCGTCTCGACGCGCGCAGTCAGTTGATAGCCGCCATTGCGCACGGTCTTGAACAGGTTCTCCTCGCCCGCCTCGGCGAACTTCCGGCGCAGCCGGCTCATCAGCACATCGACGGACCGGTCGAGTGGCTCGCGGTCGCGCCCTTGCGTCAGATCGAGCAGCTGGTCGCGCGACAAAAGCCGCCCCGGCCGGTCGAGAAAGACCTGCAGCAGGTCGAACTCGGCGCCGGTAAGATCGATCAGGGCTCCGTCGGCGTTCATCACACTGCGCGTGTCCGGCTCCAGCCGGTAACCGGCGAAATGATAGACGCGAACCTTGGGCGGGGCGACTTCGTCCGGCGCCGAGCGCCTGAGCACCGCCCGGATGCGAGCCGTAAGCTCGCGCGGATTGAACGGCTTGCCGAGGTAGTCGTCGGCGCCGAGCTCCAGCCCGATGATGCGGTCGACATCCTCCTTCAGCGCGGTCAGCAGGATGACCGGGATATGCGGCTTGCGGTCCCGCAGGCTCCGGCAGATGTCGAGACCGGAGCCGTCAGGCAGCATGACGTCGAGCACGATGAGGTCGAACTGGCCGGAGCCAAGCTTGTGCTCGCATTCGCGCCGGTCCGCCGCCACTGAGACACGAAATCCCTGTCCGTCGAGATAGCGCCCGAGCAGCGTCCTGATCTCGCGGTCGTCGTCGACGACGAGGATGTGGGATTGTGTCTGCATTCTTCGCCCGCTTGCCTTTTCGTCCCTGATTATAGGGAGCGACGCCGCCAAGCGGCACGGAAAATTGCAACGGAACGTTTCCGCAAAGCCGTTGGAAACATTCGGAAACAAATCTCCTTTTTCCGGAAACCTTCGGCAATGCCGCGACGCGAAGCGGCAAAAGACGCCTCCTATCCTCCAGCCATCCGAAGCATGCAGCAAAGGATCACGTCATGCGAAGCAAACTCTTGGCGCTCGGCCTGTTTTCGGTCGCGGCCATCCATCCCGTGCTGGCCGCTCAGCCCGATCCCGGCGCCGCACCGGGCGACGAGCCGCCGGCCATCAATCAGAAGGACGACACGGGCCCGGGGCCGATGCCCTGGCCTCGCCCGCCTGGGCCGATGCGGCACGGGCCGCAAGGGCCGGAAGGCTTCGGCTTCCGCCGCATGGGACCGCCGCCGCCGGAAATGCTTGCCGCCCGGCTCTCGGCCCTCGAGACCCGCATCGGCATCCGGTCTGAGCAGCTCGATGCCTGGCGCGACTATACCAGCGCGCTGCAGGCGGTGCTGGCGCCTCCGCGGTTCGACCGTGGCCCCGGCGCTCCCGGCGGTCCCGAGGCGGGCGGGCCGGGTTCCCCCGGCGGCCCCGGCCAGGCGCAACGCGATCCCTTCGCCTTCCAGGAGCGCCTGGCCGACGAGGTCACCAAACGCGCGGCTTCGGCCGCCAAGCTGAAGGATGCGATCGCCGTGCTGCGCACCAAGCTGACGCCCGAACAGCTCGAAATCCTCGCTTCGGCGGATCGGCCGCACGGCCCGCCCCCCGGTCCATGGGGCAATCCGCCGGACGACGCAGCCGGCCCCGGAGGTCCGCACGGACAGCTTCAGCCACCCCTACCCAGCAACTCTGACCGTCTGCGCCGGCCGGTCCGCTGATCCACCCGTTCAAGGGCCGGCCGGTACTTTTTGCGAAGCATGGAACGCATTTATGATCTGGGAAGCCCTGATGATGCTGCGGCTGCTTGCCTCCCTGGGCTCGCCCCTGACGATCCGCCCCGGCGCTAATGCCAGCCAGCGGATCCTGTCGAACCAGGCGCTGACGGGAGCGATTCGGCTGAGCTTCGCCGCGTATCGCCTGTCACTCCCAATCGCCTCGCCCAACGTCAAAAACGATGACCGCAAAATTGCGTAAACGATATCTTCTTCTGCTGGCTTTGCTTGTCGTGGTGGCCGCCGCCGCCGCGCTCAAGGCCTACGGCCGCGCCGCGCCCGTACCCGCCACGCAGACACCTGTGTCGGCGGCGGCACTTACGGTTTCCGTGGAGAAGGTCGCCTCCGAAACGGTCACGTCGTCGATCAGCGCCACCGGCACCCTCGCCGCCTGGCAGGAAGCGACGATCGGCGCGGAAGAAAGCGGCCTGCGCCTGACCGAGGTGCTGGTGAAGGAAGGCGACCACGTGAAAGCCGGCGATGTCATCGTCCGGCTCGACGACTCGCTTCTCAAAGCCCAGCTCGCGGAGCAGAAGGCAGCCGTCGCGCAGGCGCAGGCTACCCTCGATTCCGCCCTATCGGCCGCCGTGCGCGCCAAAAAGCTGCTCGCCAGCAACGCCGTCAGCACGGAGACCGCCGAGGAGAAGGCGACCGCCGTCAAGACCGGCAAGGCCGGTGTCGACCAGGCAGAGGCCGCCGCTCAGCGGCTGCAGGCCCAGCTCGACAGGACGATTATCCGCGCGCCGTTCGACGGCATTGTATCCAGCAAGCCGGCTGTGACAGGCTCCATCGTCCAGGCCGGTACCGAGCTGATGAAGATCGTCCGCGACGGCAGGCTGGAGGTCGGCGTGCTTGTCCCTGAAAAGGACCTGGCGTCCATCTCGGCCGGTCAGCCGGCGAACATCGTCGATGCATCCGGCCGCGCCTTTTCCGGCAGCGTTTCCCAGATAGCCGAGACGGTCAACTCGACCACCCGGCTCGGCACCGTCTATGTCGCCGTCGGTCAAGGCTCGGGCCTCAAGCCTGGCATGTTCGCCCGCGTCACGATCGAGACGGCGGCTTCCCGGCAGCTGACCGTCGCCGAAACGGCCTTGGTCTGGCATGCCGGCAAACCGGCTGTGTTCGTCGTCGGCGATGACGGCAAGGTCACCGAGCGTCCAGTCGTCACGGGCACGCGCCAGAACGGCCGCGTCGCCATCGAAAGCGGCTTGTCGGAAGGCGACCGCGTCGTCGTCGCCGGCGCCGGCTTCCTCAACGACGGCAATCTGGTGCGTGTCGCCGACGACGAGCCGAAGGCGGCCGATGCCGCGAGCACGGCGGAGCCGGCGCAATGAACGCCATCTCCTCCTGGTCGATCCGCAATCCGGTTCCGACCATCGTGCTGTTCCTGTCGCTCAGCGTTGCCGGCGTTTACGGCTTCATGCAGTTGCGCACCAACAACATGCCCGACATCGACCTGCCGACCGTCACCGTCACCGTGGCGCAGCCGGGCGCGGCGCCGAGCGAGATGGAAGTCCAGGTGGCGCGCGTCATCGAAAACGCGGTGGCGACGCTCGAAGGCGTCGATGACGTCTCGACGTCGATCAGCGAAGGCTCATCCGTCACCACGGTCGAGTTCACCCTCGGCACCGATCCCGAGACCGCCACCAACGATGTGCGCAATGCTGTGTCGGGCGTGCAGTCCAGCCTGCCCGCCGCCGCGCAGACGCCGGTCGTGGCGAAGATCAACGCAACCGGCAATTCGGTGCTCACCTTTGTCGTCGAGGCGCCGACCATGTCGCCCGACGCGCTGAGCTGGTACATCGACAATGACGTCGCCAAGGTCCTGCTTGGCGTCGACGGCGTCTCCAAGATCACCCGTTCCGGCGGCGTCGACCGCGTCATCCGCGTCGAGCTCGACCCCGACCGGCTCGCGGCGCTGGGCATCAGCGCCGGCGATGTCAGCCAGACGCTCGCCTCGAACAACGTCAACCAGCCGGGCGGTCGCGCCAATATCGGCGGCCAGGAGCAGTCGGTGCGCACGCTGGCCAGCGCCACGACCGTCGAGGCGCTGGCCGATACCCGCATCGCGCTGAGCGGCGCCGGCGACGTCAAGCTGTCCGACCTCGGCACTGTCGTTGACAGCTGGGAAAAGCCGCGCCAGGCCGCCTATCTCGACGGCCGGCGGGTCGTCGCCTTCAATGTCTACAGATCAGTCGGCTCGAGCGAGATCGACGTGGTCAAGGCCGCCCGCGCCGCGATCGCCGATATGGGCGCGAAGACGACGGCGGCAAGGTTCACCGAAGTCACCTCCTCGTCCGGCTTCGTCCAGGAAAGCTACGACGCCGCCTTCGAAGCCTTGTGGCTCGGCGCCCTGCTCGCCATCGGCGTGGTCTGGCTGTTCCTGCGCGACATCAGGGCGACGCTGGTGTCGGCGGTGGCGATGCCGCTGTCGCTGATCCCGACCTTCGCGGTGATGGCGGCCTTCAACATCTCGCTCAACAACATCACGCTGCTGGCGCTTTCGCTGGTCGTCGGCATCCTTGTCGACGATGCCATCGTCGAGATCGAGAACATCGTGCGCCATATGCGCCAGACTGGCATCAGCGCCTACCAGGCGGCAATCGAAGCGGCCGACGAGATCGGCCTCGCCGTGGTGGCGACCACCGCGACCATCGTCGCCGTGTTCCTGCCCGTCGCCTTCATGCCCGGCATTCCCGGCAAATTCTTCTTCTCCTTCGCCGTCGCCGTCTGCGTGTCGGTGCTGTTCTCGCTGCTGGTGGCGCGCATGCTCACCCCGCTGATGGGCGCCTATCTTGTGCGCGCCGGCGGCCATGACGAGGACGATACGCCTGCCTGGGTGCCGACCTATCTGTGGCTGCTGCGCAAGGCGCTCGATTACCGCTGGATCACATGGCTGGCCGGTATTGCCTTCTTCGCCGGTTCGATGCTGCTGGCGACCCGGCTGCCGACCGAGTTCATGGCGGCGGCCGACCGCGGCCGCTCGATGATCTCGGTCGAGTTGCAGCCCGGCTCGACCATCGAGCAGACCACGGCGGTGGTGCAGGACATCACCAGGCGGCTAGAGAAGGAGCCGGCCGTCGACAGCGTATTTGCCACGATCGGCACGGCTGCTTCTTCGGGCGGCGGTCCCAACCAAAGCTCGAGCTCGGCCGAAGTGCGCACCGCGACCGTCACGGTCAACCTCAAGCCGCGCGCTGAGCGGAGGATAAGCCAGCAGCAGTTCGAGGCCGAGGCCTCGCCTCGGCTCAACGACATCCCCGGCGCCCGCATTCAGTTCGGCGCCGACGGCTTCGCCGGCGCAAAGGTGTCGATCACCCTGGTCGGCGACGATGGCGCGGCCCTCGAGAGGGCGAGCAACGCGCTGATCGACGGGATGAAATCGGTTCCAGGGCTAATCAATCCGACCTCGACCGCGGCCACCACCAAACCGGAGTTGATCGTGCGGCCCGACAGCGCCAAGTCGGCCGAGCTTGGCGTCACCCCGACCGAGATCGCCGCGACGGTGAAGATCGCCACCATCGGCGACACCGACACCAGCCTGGCGAAATTCAATCTCGGGGACCGTCAGGTGTCGATCGTCGTCACCTTGCCCGACGGCGCCATTGATGATCCGGCGAAGCTCGCCATGCTGCCGCTGACCGGCAGCAGGGGCACGGTGCCGCTCGGCGCCGTCGCCGATATCGGCTTCAACGCCGGCCCCAACAGCATCACCCGTGTCGACAGAAGCCGCAGCGCCACGGTCGAGGCCGATCTTTCCGGCCTGACGCTCGGCCAGGCGACCGAAGCCATCCGCGCCCTGCCCGCGATGAAAAGCCTGCCTGCCGGCGTGCATGAGCTTGCGCGCGGCGATGCACAACGCATGCAGGAACTGTTTTCCGGCTTCGCCACCGCAATCGCCGCCGGCATCATCCTGATGTACCTGACGTTGGTGCTGCTTTTCCGCAGCTTCGTGCAGCCGGTGACCATCCTGGTCGCGTTGCCGCTGTCGGTCGGCGGCGCGCTTGGTTTCCTGCTCATTACCGGCAAGGCGCTCGGCATCTCACCGTTGATCGGCATACTGATGCTGATGGGCATCGCGGCCAAGAACTCGATCCTGCTCGTCGAGTATGCTCTCGTCGCCGAGAAGGAGCACGGCATGAGCCGCTTCGAGGCGCTGCTCGACGCTGCCCGCAAGCGAGCTCGCCCCATCGTCATGACATCGATCGCCATGGGCGCCGGCATGCTGCCGATCGCGCTCGGCATCGGCGCCGACGCCGAGACGCGTGCGCCGATGGCAATCGCCGTCATCGGCGGGCTCCTCTCCTCCACCGTGCTCAGCCTCGTCTATGTGCCGGTCGTCTATACCTTCATGGACGACATCCAGCGGTTCCTTGCCAGGCATCTCGGCAAGCTGCTGGTCGAAAGATCTGATGCTGAAACGTCGACTGAAGCAGCAACCCCAGGGAATCATCCGGACAATGCCTATTCAACTTAGTCGATCTGCACTTGGCGCACGTTTATCCCTTGTGCCCCGGACGGGGGTGGTCTGCGCCGTCATGGTCCTGGCAGGCTGTACTCAGCAAAGCGCGACTAGCGCGCCTCCCGGCGGGGCACCGGCCCGGCCGCAGGTCGGGGTCGTCACAGTGCATCCGCAATCGGTCGCGATTACCGCTGAGTTGCCGGGACGCACGGTCGCCTCCCTCGTTGCGGAGGTGCGCCCTCAGGTCGACGGCATCATCCAGTCGCGCCTGTTCAAGGAGGGCAGCGAGGTTGCCAAGGGCGATGCGCTCTACCAGATCGGTCCGGCGAGCTACCAGGCCTCCTATGACAGCGCGATCGCCACCGAGCAGAAAGCCGAGGCAGCGGTGCCGAGCGCGCAGGCGAAGTTCGACCGCTATGCCGGATTGATCAGTCAGAATGCGGTGAGCAAGCAGGATTATGATGACGCCGCCGCCTCGCTGGCGCAGGCCAAGGCCGAGGTTGCGTCAGCCAAAGCAAGCGTCGAGACTGCACGCATCAATTTGGCCTACACGAAGATCATCGCGCCCATCGGCGGGCGCGTCGACAAGTCCTCGCTGACGCCTGGAGCCCTTGTGACGGCAAACCAGACCGATGCCCTCACCACCATACGCACGCTCGATCCGATCAACATCGACGTCACGGAATCGAGCACCAACCTTCTCGACCTGCGCCAAGCAATTGCCGAGGGGCGGCTGAAGTTCAACGGCGAAGGTGTCAGCGTGAAGCTGAAGCTCGAGAACGGCACCATCTATTCGCAGACCGGCAAGATGGAATTCGCCGAGGCCAATGTCAGCGAGACCACTGGCACGTTCGCGCTGAGGGCCCAGTTCCCCAATCCCGACCGGCTGCTGCTGCCAGGCATGTATGTGCGCGCAATCGTCGAGGCGGCGGTGGCACCGAACAGCTATCTGGTGCCGCAGCGCGGGGTCAGCCGCAATACCAAGGGCGAGCCAACTGCCATGGTCGTTAATGCCGACGGCAAAGTTGAACAACGCATTCTCAGTGTGCGCAACAGCGTTGGTAACGACTGGCTGGTCGATTCCGGCATCAACGATGGCGAGCGTATCATCGTCGAAGGCACGCAACTCGTGAAGGCCGGAGCGGACGCGACGCCGGTCGAAGTGACGATCGATCCGACAACCGGCGAGATCAAGGACCGCGAGCAGAGCTCCGCTTCGGCGACCGCCACCGGCGGCAATGCCGCCGGTGCCGCCAAGCAGCCCGCTTCTGGCGCAACCGGGAACTGAAGCGATGTCGGGATTCTTCATCAACCGGCCGATCTTCGCCTGGGTGATCGCCATCGTGATCATGCTGGGCGGCCTACTGGCGCTCCGATCGCTGCCGATCTCGCAATACCCGCAGATCGCTCCCACCACCGTCAACATCAGCGCCACCTACCCCGGCGCCGACGCCCAGACCGTCGAGAACTCCGTGACCAAGGTCATCGAGCAGGGCATGACCGGCATCGACAATCTCGACTACATGACGGCGACCTCGACCTCGACGGGTTCGGCCTCGATCACTCTGACCTTCACCAGCGGCGCCAACGCGGACACCGCCCAGGTGCAGACGCAGAACAAGCTGCAGCTCGTGCAGTCGCAGCTGCCGCAGGTCGTCCAGAACAAAGGCATCACCGTCTCCAAATCCTCGACCGGCTTCCTGATGGTCATCGGCTTCGTCTCCAGCGACGGCAAGATGAACTCGACCGACCTCGCGGACTATGTCGACTCAACCGTCAACGACACGCTGAAGCGTGTCGAAGGCGTCGGCTCGACGCAGCTTTTCGGCTCCGGCTATGCCATGCGCATCTGGCTCGACCCGGACAAGCTCTCCAAATATGCGCTGATGCCGAGCGACGTGTCGTCGGCGATCGAGGCGCAGAACACCCAGGTGTCGGCAGGACAGCTTGGCGCTTTGCCGGCACTCAAGGGACAGCAGCTCAACGGCACGGTGACGGCCAGGAGCCGGCTGCAGACCGCCGAGCAGTTCCGCAACATCATTCTGAAAAGCAACACCGACGGCTCGCTGGTGCGGCTGAACGATGTCGCCAAGGTCGAGATCGGCGCCGAAAGCTACACCACCCAAGCCCACTACAACGGCAAGCCGGCCGCGGGCGTCGCCGTCAGCCTGGCGACCGGCGCCAATGCCCTCAACACCGCAGAAGCAGTGCGCGCGACCATCAACCGCCTGAGCTCGACCTTCCCGCAAGGCGTCGAGGTCGTCTACCCCTACGACACCTCGCCTTTCGTGCGCCTGTCGATCGAGGAAGTGGTGAAGACGCTGGCCGAAGCGATCGTGCTGGTGTTCCTGGTGATGCTGCTTTTCCTGCAGAACCTGCGGCCCACCATCATCCCGACGATCGCCGTGCCGGTGGTGCTGCTCGGCACCTTCGGCGTGCTCTCCTTCTTCGGCTATTCGATCAACACGCTCACCATGTTCGCCATGGTTCTGGCGATCGGCCTGCTCGTCGACGACGCCATCGTCGTGGTCGAGAATGTCGAGCGCGTCATGCAGGAAGAAGGCCTGCCGCCGAAAGAAGCAACGCGCAAATCGATGAACGAAATCACCGGCGCGCTGATCGGCATCGCCACCGTGCTGTCGGCCGTGTTCGTGCCGATGGCCTTTTTCGGTGGCTCGACCGGCATCATCTACCGGCAGTTCTCCGTCACCATCGTCTCGGCCATGGTGCTCTCGGTGCTGGTCGCGCTTGTGCTGACGCCGGCGCTTTGCGCCACGATCCTGCGCCCTGCCAAGGACCACGCGACGCAGAGGGGGCCCTTCGGCTGGTTCAACCGCCTCTTCGACCGCGGCACGATCGCCTATCGCGAAGGCTCGCGTGGCATCATCAACCGCTCCTGGCGCTTCCTCGCCGTGTTCCTGGCCATCGTCATCGCCATGGGCTGGATGTTCGCCCGCCTGCCGAGCTCGTTCCTGCCGGACGAGGACCAGGGCATCCTGATCACCAGCGCCTCGCTGCCCTCCGGCGCGACGCAGGATCGAACCGAGCGCGTGCTCGCCCAGGTGACCGACCACTATCTCAACGAAGAGAAAGACGCGGTCGAAGGCGTGTTCACGGCTTCCGGCTTCGGCTTCGGCGGCGCCGGGCAGAATGTCGGCATCGCCTTCGTGCGGATGAAGGATTTCGACCAGCGCAAAACGCCGGCTCTTTCCGCGTCGGCGGTCGCCGGCCGCGCCATAGGCGCCTTCTCCAAGATCAGGGACGCGCAGGTGTTCGCGCTCGCCCCGCCCGCCATCCAGGGTTTCGGCAACACCAACGGCTTCGATTTCTACCTGCAGGATGTCAATGGCGCCGGCCACGATGCACTGATCCAGACGCGCAACCAGCTTCTGGGTGTCGCCGCAAAGAGCAAGCTGCTCGCCAACACCCGTCCCAACGGCCAGGAGGATCAGCCGCAATTCTCGGTCGATATCGACCAGGAAAAGGCCAGCGCGCTGGGCATCAGCCTCGCCGACATCAACAACACGCTGTCGAGCGCCTGGGGCAGGGACTACGTCAACGACTTTATCGATCGGGGACGGGTGAAGCCGGTCTATCTGCAGTCGGACGCGGATTTCCGCATGCAGCCGGAAGATCTCGACAAATGGCAGGTCCGCAACTCCGGCGGCGCCATGGTGCCGTTCTCGGCCTTCGCCTCGAGCCACTGGACCTATGGATCGCCCCGCCTCGAACGCTACAACGGCTCGGCGGCGGTCGAGATCCAGGGCGCCGCGGCCGCCGGCCAAAGCTCCGGCGCGGCGATGGACGAGATCGACAGGCTGGTCGCGCAACTGCCCGCCGGATATTCGCATGAATGGACCGGGCTGTCGCATCAGGAGAAGCTTTCCGGCAACCAGGCGATGTCGCTCTACGCGATTTCGGCGCTGGTCGTGTTCCTGTGCCTGGCAGCGCTCTACGAAAGCTGGTCGATCCCGTT
Organism: Mesorhizobium album; assembly: GCF_033977205.1. Classification (NCBI taxonomy): domain Bacteria; kingdom Pseudomonadati; phylum Pseudomonadota; class Alphaproteobacteria; order Hyphomicrobiales; family Phyllobacteriaceae; genus Mesorhizobium; species Mesorhizobium album. Next base: position 11,783 of record NZ_JAVIIW010000050.1, read on the forward strand.
CGCGGTGATGCTGTCGGTGCCGATCGGCATCTTCGGCGCGCTGGCGGCGGCCACCCTCTTCGGCCAGACCAACGACGTCTATTTCAAGGTCGGCCTGCTCACCACGATCGGCCTTGCCTCCAAGAACGCCATCCTCATCGTCGAGTTCGCCATTGAGCGGCAGGCGGCAGGCATGGGCCTGGTCGAGGCGACACTCGACGCGGCACGGCAACGCCTGCGGCCCATCCTGATGACGTCGCTGGCCTTCATTCTCGGCGTCACGCCGCTTGCGATCGCCAGCGGCGCGGGCTCGGGCGCGCAGAACTCGGTCGGCATCGGCGTGATGGGCGGCATGATCGCGGCGACCGTGCTCGGCGTCTTCCTGGTGCCGCTTCTCTTCGTCACGGTGCGCCGCATCTTCAAGGGCAAGGCAGCCAACGAGAATTCGGACGGGACCCCAGCCACAGCCACTCAAGAATAGAGGTTTCTTTCCATGCCAGGTTTTGAACGCGGTCTCGCGACCGCGAAGGGGCTTCTTTTGCCCGCGTTTGCCGCTGCCCTGCTCTCGGGATGCGTCGTCGGTCCGGATTACCAGAAGCCTCTCCTGGCTATGCCGGCGAGTTGGAGCGGGCAGAAGGCGGTGAAGCCGGCTAAGCCGGCGCAGCTGTCGCAATGGTGGCAGCGCCTGCGCGATCCCGAGTTGAACGCGCTCGTGGAGGAAGCGGTCGCCGGCAATCTCGATGTCGCGACCGCCAAGGCCAAAATCCGCGAGGCGCGGGCAAGCTACCGCCAGTCGGTGGGCAAGTTGCTACCATCCGCCGAGGGTTCGGCCTCGGCCACCCGCAATAGGACCGCAGCAACCAGCTCGGGCACGGCAACCAGCACAACTTATGACCAGTACGAGGCAGGCTTCGATGCCAGCTGGGAACTCGACCTCTTCGGCGCCAACCGCCGCAGCGTCGAGGCCGCCAGCTACGGCTTGGACGCTTCCGAGGAAAGCCTGCGCTCGACCCTACTGACCTTGGTCGGCGATGTCGCCTCCAACTATATCCAGGCGCGCGGCTATCAGACCCGCATCGCGCTGGCGCGGCGCTCGGCTGCGTCACAAAGGCAGACCGCCGAGCTTACCCGCACGATGGCCCTGGCCGGCACCGCGACGGCGGCAGATGTCGCCAAGGCCATGGGACAGGCAAGCAGCACGGAAGCGGAGATTCCGACGCTGGAAGCAAGCTACGCCGAAGCCGTGCACCGGCTTTCGGTGCTGACTGGCCGGCCGCCGGCGGCCCTTACCGAGCGGCTGAAGCGCGCCAAGCCGATCCCAGCGCCCCGCCTGCCGATCCCGACCGGCATCCCGGCCGACATCCTGCTCACCCGTCCGGACGTGCGCATGGCTGAGCGGCAGTATGCGCAGTCCACCGCCAAGATCGGCCAGGCCGAGGCGGCGCGCTATCCGAGCGTCAGCCTGACCGGCGACATCAGCACCACATCCCTCAAGCTCGGCGATCTCGGCAAGAACTCCACCATCGGCTGGTCGTTCGGTCCGTCGCTCAGCGTGCCGCTGTTTAACGGCGGCCAGTTGCGGGCGGCTGTCGACGTCGCCAAAGCCCAGCGCGACCAGTACTTCATTGCATACAAGGCCGCCGTGCTGACCGCGCTGGAAGACGTGGAGAACTCCACGGTTTCACTATCGCAGGAGCGCATCAGAAACGGCAGGCTCGCCTCTTCCGCGAAATCCTATGGCGAAGCCGCGCGGCTGGAAAGGACGCTCTACAAGGCGGGCGAGACGAGCCTTCTCGATGTGCTGGATGCCGAGCGATCGGCCTACTCAGCCGATGACACTCTGCTCCAAAGCCGAGTGTCGATCGCCACCGACTATATAGCATTGAACAAGGCGCTCGGCGGCGGCTGGGACGGCGTCGTCGACAGCACGACACCCGAGATCATAGACGTCACGACTGGGCCACGCTTCGCGTCGAGAGCCGTGGCGCAGTGAACAAGATGCACGGTCAATCAGAGGAGAGAGAAATGACCGACAACGGCTCGAAAGATGCCATTTTGAAAGTCATGGCAGACGTGGTTTGTTCCGGCAGGCGAACTGCCAGTCGTGATCCACCAGATCTACCAGTCTTTCGATTTGCTGCGATCCGACCATCAGGCGAAAGCTAGGATGGAGCCGTTGAAGCCAGCGGTTCCAATCAAGAAATCCGTTACGCCGGATTTCATCATTTCGCTAGAGAGCGGCAAAAAGTTCAAATCCCTGAAGCGCCACCTGCGCGTGAGCTACGGCCTGTCACCGGACGAGTATCGCGCAAGATGGGGCCTGCCCTTTGACTATGCGATGGTAGCTCCAAATTACGCGGCATCGCGCGATCCTGGCAAAGAGATTTCGCCTAAAGCCGCAGGAGGCGAAAAGAACGCGGCGAGCAAAATATGAGGACCGTAAAATGGGTGTGGCGGAGAGATTGTGACGACCAGGAAGTAAATTCCGCTTCGTGTCAGTCGTCGCTTTGCACCGAGGATGTGGGGCACGTAATTTTCCGCTGGGCGCGGTCTGGAAAAATCGCGGATGGTGCTTAAACACCGCGGCGCGGTTGGTGTCGCAGGCGACGGTAAAGATCGGCTTCGCCGCCTGGGCAACTTGGTCCGCTTCGACGATGGCCGCCGTTATGACGCCGCGTCCGCGCCGCTTGTCTTGGGATTGTCGGTATCGCTCGAGGCGACGGTCAGCCGTCACCGGCAGGTGAGCGAGTGGCGGTTCTCAGGAGCAAGTAAAGTTGGCTCGAACGAATGTGAGACGCATAGCCACCGTTCAGCCGCACTAGGAATATAGCGACTTCGTGCGGACGCTCCGAGAGGAGGCATGCGTCAGAAAGCCGATGTTCCTGCCGAATCTACGCCCCAATTTGTCCCATCAACCCACGTAGTTCGGGCTGGTGGCGCGACCCAGAAAGTTCGAAAAGCTTCCAGGAACCCCAGCCAAACTGGATGCCCTGTGGATAACTTGGTTCCTCGAGCTTCTTGCAACGCAGCAGCCGTCGCTGTTTCTGCAAGTAAATCAAAAGGTTGCCTGAAGGCTGCACGAACTTCGCCCTGATGCCATTCGCAGTTCGATAGCACCAGCTTCAGAAGTCTTTTTTCTCGCCAGGAGCCCGCCGAGCAAACAAATGGCTGGCGTTGCGGGCCAGTTCCAGAAGCCGAACGCCGTCCTCCATGTAGGATTCTTCCGCTTCACCGTGGCGTTCGATCTCACGCAAGAGACGCGTCTGTTCGACCCGCCATTGCGCTGACATTCGACCGTAGAAGGCGTTGTCGATGCGCCCATCGAGTTTGTCCAAATACATGTCGCCCATGCGACGGCCAAGCGGCCAAGGATATTGGAATCAATTTTCGCGACGATTACCTTGTTTGAATCAATTTTCATGTACTAGGATTATTTTTCAGAGATTCCAAGAGTTCAGAGTTCAGATCAAAGTTCGCAGGTAAGGAACGGTTTTCATGGCTGCCCTACCGCAGCATCAATTTTCAGGGCCAGTAACTGTTTTTCAGGAAGTACGCCTTCCTGAAACCGCGACGCCTGCCGGCTATAGCGCCCTGATCGGGGCTTACGGGCTCGCCGTCCCGTTGCCGCGCACGCTTTTCGCCACCGGCGAACATCACCGGATCACCGAGCGGGACGGCTGGCGCATTATGACGCTGCGCCATGCGCCGCATCCTACTCTAGAAGGCCACCTGACCTTCGCCCTTAAGTATGAAGGGCTCGACCTTGCCATCCTCAAGCGGCTGTTTCAGGCGACCGGTCCCGCGCCGATCGAAGCGCTCGTGCGCGCAAGCCCGACCGGCAGCTACGCCCGCCGCATCTGGTTCCTGTTCGAGTGGCTCACCGGAATCCGCCTTGATCTGCCCGACGCGGACGCCGGACGCTACGTTCCGGTGGTCGATCCCGAGCTGCAATGGGCGGCGCCGGAGACGACGGCCTCGCGCTACCGCGTGAAGGACAATTTGCCCGGCACGCCGGAATTCTGCCCGCTGGTCTTTCGGACCAGGGCTCTTGACGAATTCATCGGCATGGACCTGCCGCAGCGCGCGCAGGCAATCGTCGCCGACGTGCCGCGCGACGTTCTCGCGCGAACCGCCGCCTTCCTCCTGCTCAAGGACTCGCGGTCAAGCTACGCGATCGAAGGCGAGCGTCCGCCGCATGACCGCATGCAGCGCTGGGGCCGCGCCATCGGCGAAGCCGGCCGCCAGCCGATCGATCGCGATGAACTGCTGCGCCTGCAACGGATCGTGCTTGGCGATGGCCGTTTCGTGAGACTCGGCTTCCGGCAGGAGGGCGGCTTCGTCGGTGAGCACGACCGCGACAATCGCATCCCGCTGCCCGATCACATCAGCGCCCGACACGAAGACCTGCCCTCACTCATTGACGGCATGGTCGGGTTCGACCGCGGCCCGGCGCAAGGTCTGGATGCTGTCATTGCCGCTGCGGTCCTCGCTTTCGGTTTCGTCTACATTCATCCCTTCGAGGATGGGAATGGACGCATTCACCGCTACCTGATACACCACGTCCTTGCCATGCGCGGCTTCAACCCGCCCGGCGTGGTATTCCCGGTCTCGACCGCCATCCTGGATGAGATCGATGAGTACCGGCGGGTGCTCGAGAGCTATTCGCAACGCCTGCTGCCGCTGATCGAATGGGAACCGACACCGCAATTCAACGTGCGGGTCCTGAACGACACCGGCGATTTCTACCGCTTTTTCGACGCAACGCCTCATGCCGAGTTCCTCTACGCCTGCGTGCGCAGAACCATTGAGCGGGATCTTCCCGACGAGACTGCCTTCCGGCAGCGCTACGACCAGTTCCGGCAGCAAGTTGACGCCTTCATCGACATGCCCGAACGGCTGACCGATCTGCTCTTCCGCTTCCTGCAGCAGAATGGCGGCCGTCTCTCGAATCGCGCCCGCGAACGGGAATTCGCCGCGCTGACGGATGCGGAAGCGGAACATATCGAGACGATCTATCGCGAGGTTTTCGGCAATGGCTGACGCGGGGGCGAACGCCATCAATTATCCCGAATGGATGGAATACCGCAAAAAGAACGGTCTTGATCCGCGGCACAGAACAGCAGCGTCAGCCTGTGTCAGACGCTCCTTCCCGGCAGCGTTTGACACGTCCCCAGCTGGCCGCGTCCAGCGTCAACTTTGTGTTTTAACGACTGCTTATGGACGGCATCTCCAACCCTGCCTCGTCGCGATCAGGCGCCTTGGATGGCGATTGCCGTGGTCAGCAGGATCAGGCTCAGCGTCGCCAACGCAGCGCGGGCAACATGCGAGAGTTCCCACCGGTTACGAAGCGCAGTCCAGTCATCGGTTTGCGGGAGTGCGGTCCCGGCGCGGCCCTCGGTCGCGAAGAAGCGCTTCGCCGGCGCGTTCAATTCCACCTCTTGCAGCCAGTGCTTGTTGATCGGCTGGGTCATGAACCAGAAAACGAGCTGCATGCCGAGGAGCGCAGCCAGCGCGCCGGCGCTCAGTCGGAATTGGACAGGATCGCCCGACGTCAGCATCAACGCAAACGTCGCGACGATCCCGCCGACCTCGGCGACACCGCCTCCGATCGTGAAGCCCGGATAGTAGATCCGCTGGACGACAAAATACTCTTGCCTGCCAAGCCGCAATTTGCCCGGCAACTCCAGCGCATGGGCGAGCGCCATGGCCATCGCGCTCGCCACGAGGATGACGGTCAGGACTTCCAGGAAAACATACATCGGATGAGGCCTCCGGTTCCGGCCTGCCTGCTCGGCAAAAAGCAGTTTCGATGATTTCGAGCGACGCTCCAGAGCGAACGTCACCGTCCCAACCGGGGTTCCATCGATGTGCGTTTCAATTGCGCCGCGTGGCGATCTGCTTCGGGACTAGGAACCTCGCTGCAAGGGTGTAGAGCAACGCGGTGAACATCAGGATCAGGGCGGCGGAGAAGAACCGGTGATCCAACCGGTCTAAACCTTTTGCGCCGACAGGCGTTGTTCGTTCCAGACGGAGCGAGCGAGCGCCGGCGGAGAGGATCACCCGATGTATTTCATGGCCTTGGCCACCGACTACGATGGCACGCTGGCGCATAACGGCCTGGTTTCGGCAAGCACGCTCGCGGCACTGGAGAAGCTGAAGAGGTCCGGCCGCAAGCTTATCCTGGTCACCGGCCGCGAATTGCCCGACCTCAAGGAGGCGTTCCGCGAGATCGGCATGTTCGACAAGGTCGTCGCCGAAAACGGCGCGCTGATCTACACGCCGGCGAGCGAAGAAGAGCGCACGCTTTCGCCCTCCCCTTCCGCCGATCTCGTCGACCGACTGAAGAAGCGCGGCGTCAAGCCACTGTCGGTCGGCCGCTCGATCGTCGCCACCTGGGAACCGCACCAGGCCACGGTGCTCGATGTCATCAAGAAGCTCGGGCTGGAGCTCGAAATCGTCTTCAACAAAGGCGCGGTGATGATCCTGCCATCTGGCACCAACAAGGCGACGGGGCTCGCGGCCGCGCTTGCGGATCTCAGGCTGTCGCCGACCAATGTTGTGGCCGTCGGCGATGCCGAAAACGACCACGCCTTCCTCAGGGCCGCGGGCTTGAGCGCCGCCGTCGCCAATGCCTTGCCGGCAGTGAAGGAGACCGCCGACCTCGTCACCAAAGGCGCGCGCGGCAAGGGGGTCGAGGAGCTGATCCAGAAGCTCATCAAGCTTGACCATCTGATCGTCGGTAAGCGCTCGCGCGGTGTCCTGCTTGGAACCGCCCGCGACAAAAACGTCTATCTGTCACCGGTCGAGACGGTCCTGATCGCTGGAAGTTCCGGCATCGGCAAGTCGACATTGGCCACGGCGCTGACCGAGCGGCTCGTCGAAAAAGAATTGCAGTTTTGCATCTTCGATCCGGAAGGCGACTATGACGGGCTGCGGGGCGCGGTGCCCCTCGGCAATGTTTCGAGCGCGCCGGGCAAGGACCAGCTGTTAGAGCTGGTCGACAAGCAGGGCACCAATGTGGTGGTCAACGGACTGGCGCTGAAGGTCGACGAGCGGCCCGACTTCTTTGCCGAATTGCTGCCCGGCCTCGGCAGCGTCCGCTACCGCACAGCAAGGCCGCACTGGCTAATCATCGACGAGGCGCACCATCTCCTGCCTAAGAAGCGCGAGGACACGCGCGCGGTGCTTTCACTCGAGCTGCCCGGCACGGTGCTGATTACCGTGCATCCGGAAGCGATCTCGACGGGTGTCCTGCGCCTGGTCACCGCGGTGATCGCGCTTGGCCCGAAGGCGAAGGACGTCATCAAGACCTTCTGCAAGGAGACCGATCTGAAGGTGCCCAAGGACATTCCCACACCGGAGGGCAACCGCGTGCTGCTGTGGCGGCCGCGCGACGACAAGAAGCCTTTTACCGTCAAGCCGGTCGAGCCCAACCAATCGCTGAAACGACACAGCCGCAAATATGCCGAAGGCGAGCTCGATGAGGCGGGCAGCTTCTATTTCACGGGGCCGAAGAAGGCGATGAAGCTCAGGGCTCACAACCTGATCATCTTCGCCCGGATGGCGGAAGGCGTCGACGACAAGACTTGGGAATACCACCTGCGCGCGGGCGACTATTCGAAATGGTTCCGCCAGCAGATCAGGGACAAGGACCTGGCGCGCGAGACGGCAGAGGCCGAGAAAGACAAGCGTCTATCGCCCGAGGAAAGCCGCAAGCGCGTGCTGGAAGCCGTGCGCCGCCGCTATACGGCACCGGCCACGGCTCCGGAGAAGTAGCGGCTAGCCGGTCCGGGCGCGATCCCGCCTCAGCTCGCCTCGCGCATCGCCTCAGCGGCCTGTAGATCGACCGAAACCAGCTGGCTGACGCCCTGCTCGGCCATGGTGACGCCGAACAGCCGGTCCATGCGCGCCATGGTGATCGGGTTGTGGGTGATGATGACGAAGCGCGTCTCGGTGGTCTTGGCCATCTCGTCCATCAGGTTGCAGAAGCGCTCGACATTGTGGTCATCGAGCGGTGCGTCGACCTCGTCGAGCACGCAGATCGGCGCCGGATTGGTGAGGAAGACGGCGAAGATCAGCGACATTGCGGTGAGCGCCTGCTCGCCGCCGGAAAGCAGCGTCATGGTCTGCGGCTTCTTGCCCGGCGGGCGGGCGAGGATTTCAAGCCCCGCCTCCAGCGGATCTTCGGACTCGATCAGCTGCAGTTCGGCCGTGCCGCCGCCGAACAGATGCGAGAACAGCCGCTGGAAATGGCCGTTGACCACCTCGAAGGCCGAGAGCAGCCGCTCGCGGCCTTCGCGATTGAGGTTATGGATGGCCTGGCGGAGTTTGCGGATCGCCTCGATGATGTCCTCGCGCTCGGAAACAATCGTCTCAAGCCGCTCGGACAGTTCCCTTTGTTCTTCCTCGGCGCGCAGATTGACGGCGCCGAGCCGCTCGCGCTCGATCTTCAGCCGGTCGAGCTGGCGTTCGACCTCGGCCATGTCCGGCATCGGGTCGTCGGCTTCGAGTCCGGTGTGTTTGATGACCAGATGCGGCGGCGTGTTCAGCGCCTCGTGGATGCGCGCCTCGACCTCGGCGCGACGCTCGTCCGCGGCGGTCAGCCGCTCCTCGGCGCGGACGCGGGTCTCGCGCGCTTCGGCAAGCGACTGGATTGCAGCAGTCGCCGCCTTGTCCAACTCGGCCTGCTTGGTCTCCGCCTCCTGCAGGCGGTCGCCGGCGGCCTGGCGCAGCGCTTCGGCCTCGGAAAGCTGCGTCAGCAGCGCGCGGCGCTTGGCGTCGATCTCATCGGGCGCGTCGGCCAGCCTTTCGCGCTCGGCTTCGGCTTCGGCCTTGCGCTCGCCAAGGGCGGCGATCTGCGTCGAGGCATTCTCGGCACGCTCCAGCCAGTTCCTGCGCTCGATACCGATGGCATCGAGCCTTCGGATACGCGCCTCCGCCTCGCGGCGCAGGCCCTCGTGCACGGCGCGCGCGTCGGCAAGCGTTGCGCGGTCGCGCGCGACATTGGCGGAGGCCTGTTCGAGCTGGAGCTGCAGGTCGCCGAGATCGGGCGCATCCTTCAGCATCTCCTCGGCTTCGAGGAAAGCGGCCTGCGTTTCTTCATGGCTGTCGACGATGCGGGCGCGCGCCTCGTCGAGCGCGGCGCGGCGGCTTGCCAGCTCGCCGCCGGCCTTCTCGGCCTCGGCCAGCGCGTTGCGCGCGGCGTCCAGCCCGTGCTGGGCGTCGCGGCCGGCCTGGCGCGCGTTGCGCTCGGCCTCGCTCGCCTGGCGCATAGCCTGCTCGGCGCGCGCCAGCGCCTCCTCGGCCTCGCGCACGACGCGCGTCGCCTGCACGGCTTCGGCGTCGAGCTCGGCCAGGCGGTTCTTCTGCGCCAGCCGCTGCGCGGCGGCAGTCGGGGCATCGGCGCTCGCCGTCAAGCCGTCCCAGCGCCACAGCGCGCCGTCGCGGCTGACCAGCCGCTGTCCGGGCGCCAACTGCCCCTGGAGACGACGGCCGTCGGCGGCTTCGACGATACCGATCTGCGCCAGGCGCCGGGCAAGCTGCGCCGGCGCGCGCACCACGCTCGCAAGGCTCTTCACGCCTTCGGGCAGCGCCGCGTCACCGGGCTGGACCGCGCTCTCGCCCCAATGCACCGGCGCGCTGCGGTCGAGCGGCACGTCGAGGTCCTCGCCAAGTGCTGCACCCAATGCAGTCTCGTAGCCGCGTTCGACGCTGATCTGCTCCAGCACCGAGGGGAAGAGGTCGCCGCTCGCGGCGTTGAGGATCTTGGCCAGCGTGCGCGCTTCGGTCTCGATGCGCGCTAGCTCGGCCTTGGCGTCCTGCAGCGGCGGACGGGCGGCGCTTTCGGCCGCGCGCGCCTCGGCGACGGCCTGCTCGGCGGCGATGGCACCTAGCTCGCTCTCTTCCAGGCGGGCCAGCGCATCCTCGACCAGCAGCCGCTTCTCGGCGGGGTCGGGGAGGCCTGAAATGCGCGCCACGATGTCGGAGAGCTCGCGGTCGACCTCGGCGAGCTGGCGGGCGAAGCGGTCGCGGCGCTCGGCGGTCTCGCGCAGCGTGCGTTCGATCTGGTGGCGCGAGGCGGCCGCCTCGGCGCGTTCGGCGGTTAGCGCGGCAAGTTTCGCCTCGCTCTGCGAGAGCGTCGCGCCGGACTGCTCGAAAGCGGCGCGCGTGGTGGCCTCGCGCTCGGCGGCGCCGGCGTTTTCCGAGTTGAGCTCGGCTTCCTCGGTGCGGAGGCGCTCCAGGATGTCGGCATTGTCGCGCACCATCCGCTCCTCGCGGGCGATGTCGGCGTCGAGCTGCTGCAGCCTGCGTTCGAGCTCCGCCTGGCGCGAGCGGATGCGGCCGGCTTCCTCCTCGATCTGCGTCTTGGCGATCGACAGGCGTTGGAAGGCGGCCGCCGCGGCGGCTTCCGCGTCACGCAGGTCGGGCAGCCGGTGCGCGGCGATGCCCTGCTCCCTCGCGGCCGCCATTTGCGCCGCGGCACGGTCACCGACCAGCGTGGTGGCTACGGCAAGTGCGGAACGCGCCTCGCCTTCCTGGGTCTTGGCCAGCGTCCAGCGCAGGTGCAAGAGCGTGGCTTCGGCCTTGCGGATGTCGGCTGACAGGTTCTTGAAGCGCGAGGCCTGGCGCGCCTGGCGCTTCAGGCTGTCGATCTGGCTTTCCAGCTCGCCGACGACATCGTCCAGCCGTTCGAGGTTCTGCTCGGCCCCTTTCAGCCTGAGCTCGGCCTCATGTCGGCGCGTGTGCAGGCCGGAAATGCCGGCCGCCTCTTCGAGAAGCGCGCGGCGGGCCTGTGGTTTCGCCTGGATCAGCTCGCCGATGCGGCCCTGACCGACCATCGACGGCGAGCGTGCGCCGGTCGACTGGTCGGCGAAGAGCAGCTGCACGTCCTTGGCGCGCGCTTCCTTGCCGTTGATGCGGTAGAGCGAGCCGGCCTCGCGCTCGATGCGGCGCGACACCTGCAATTCATCGGCATCGTTGAAGGCGGCGGGCGCCGTGCGGTCGCTGTTGTCGAGGAAAAGCGTGACTTCGGCGGTGTTGCGCGCCGGCCGCGCGCCGGAGCCGGAAAAGATCACGTCGTCCATGCCGGACGCGCGCATGTTCTTGTAGGAGCTTTCGCCCATCACCCAGCGCAGCGCCTCGACAAGGTTCGACTTGCCGCAACCATTCGGCCCGACAATGCCGGTCAGCCCGCGTTCGATGACGAACTCGCCGGGCTCGACAAAGGACTTGAAACCGAGGAGGCGAAGGCGCGAAAACTTCATTCGCGCCGCCCCATGCTACAGGCACGCGCGCCGAGCCGCTTCGGCGCGGCCTGGATGTCAGAGCAGAGGGTCGATGATGGCCGACATTTCCTCAATCGACATCGCCCCTTTGTAGGTCTTTCCGTTGATGAAGAAGGTCGGCGTCGAGTCGACCTTGAACTCGTCCGCTCCGCGTTTCTGGACTGCTCTCACATCGTCCAGAAGTTTCTGGTCCGTCAAGCAGGCCTCGAAGGACTCCTGTGTAAAACCGGCGAGCTTGGAGATCTGCAGCAGCGCTTCCTTGGTGTTGTTGACGCCAACCCAGCTCGGCTGCTGCTTGAACAGCACGTCGACCATGGCGAAATAGTTGTCCTTGGCGCAGCGCGCCAGCATGAAGCCGGCTTCGGCGCTCGGATCGAAGGGGAATTCGCGCAGGATGTAACGCACCTTGCCGGTGTCGATATACTTGGTCTTCAGCTCGGGGAAGGTCGTGTTGTTGAAGTGCGCGCAATGCGGGCATGTCATCGAGGCATATTCGACGATGGTGACCTTGGCGTCGTCCTTGCCGAGCTGTTTTTCAGGCAAAGCGCCGGGCTTGAGCAGTTGCGCCATGTCGACCGTGCCCTGCGCCTCCGGCACCTGAGCCGCCGCCGGCGTGGCCGGCTTGGCAGGCGTCGACGGATTGGCCGGCTTCACATCGGCCGCCTTCGCCTGCTCGCCCGAGTCGCTGCATGCGGCAAGCAGCGCCACCGCAGGAACGGCGGCCAGCGTGGTCAGAAGGTTTCTGCGGGACAAGCTTTTGCCAAAGGGGGCACTGTTCATGCGAATCACCTGATATCGGTTGGATTTTGCAATGCAAGGGCTAGAAAAGGCGAGAGTTGGCGCGAATTAAGGCATCGCCGTCCCCAATCCAATCGCCAAATTTTTCGGGCGCGATCACGAATACGCGATATTGACGACAATTTTGCAGCACGCCGCATGTCTTTTCCCGAACCCGCCGCACACTTGTCGAAGACATGCTCATGGCCTTTTTTGCCCCAGGATGGTTGCCCCAAGCCGCTCCAGCGAAGCGCGCAAGCCGTCGTCCTCGATCTTGCCGACGGTGCGCGCCAGCTTCGATTTCTCGGCCTCGCTCAGCGGCCTCGGCACCGGTTTCGGGCGCGTTTTCGCCGAAAGGACCGGCTTCTGCAGGATCTTGATGCGGCCGATGGCGTTGAAGCCCAGAAAGGCGTTGACGCGGTTGATGACCTCGCCTGCCTCATGTTGCAGATGCAGCGCCGCCATGCCTTCGCAGGCGATGATGAGCAGTGCCGGCTCGAACGGATCGTCCTCATTGAGGCGGCGCGGCCACTGGATCTTCTCCGGGCGTGAATGACGGGCAAGCCGGGGGCCGGCGATCTCTTCCCAGGATTGCACCAGCCCGATCGAGATGCCGGCGCGCTTCCTCAGCACCGGATCGAGGATCTCGGTCGCGAGATCGCTCACCGGAACGGGATTGCCGAAGGGCTTTTTCCCTGCCATGTGCGTTCTCCGATCCTGAACTCACCCGATCAATGGCACCGCTAGACCAGACCCGCAAGGCCGCCGCCGAGAAGGCCGTATCCGCAGATACGAGCCAAGCTCGATCCTTAGATACGAGCCAAGCTCGATCGTCAGATACGAGCGAAGCTGGATCCTTGGATATCGCCGCCCGCCTGCTTGCCTGGTACGACGCGCATCACCGCGACCTGCCCTGGCGCGTGACGCCCGGCGCGTTCGCGCGCGGGACAAGGCCTGACCCGTATCGCGTCTGGCTCTCCGAGGTGATGCTGCAGCAGACGACGGTCGAGGCGGTGAAGGCCTATTTCCGCAGCTTCCTGGAGAAATGGCCGACCGTCGAGGCGCTGGCGGCAGCGCCCGCCGAAGAGGTCATGAAGGCCTGGGCCGGGCTCGGCTATTATTCCCGGGCGCGCAACCTGAAAGCCTGTGCCGATCTCGTGGCGCAGCAGGGTGGCCGCTTCCCCGATACAGAGACAGGCCTGAAGGAATTGCCGGGAATCGGCGCCTATACCGCGGCGGCGATCGCGGCGATCGCCTTCGACCGGCCGGCTGCCGTCGTCGACGGCAATGTCGAGCGCGTCGTCTCGCGACTCTATTCCGTGGAGACGCCGCTCAGCGAGGCCAAGCCGGAAATCCGCGCGCTGGTCCAAAAGCTCGTGCCGCGAAAAAGGCCCGGCGATTTCGCCCAGGCGATGATGGATCTCGGCGCGACGATCTGCACGCCGCGGCGGCCGCGCTGCATGCTGTGCCCGCTGCACGGGGATTGCAGCGCCATCCTTTCGGGCGATCCGGAACGCTTTCCCGTCCGCCTGCCGAAGGACGACAAGCCGCTCAGGCGGGGCGCGGCCTTTGTCGCCCAACGCGATGACGGCGCAATTCTTTTGCGCAAGCGGCCTGATAAGGGTCTGCTTGGCGGCATGACCGAGGTGCCGACCACGGCCTGGACGGCGCGGGCCGATGGGGCGACCACACAAGATGCCGCGCCCTTCCCGGCGGACTGGCGTCGCGCTGGACGGATCGGTCACGTCTTCACCCATTTCGCGCTCGAACTCGACGTCTTTCATGCCCACATCAAGGTTGATGCGCCCAACGGGCATTTCTGGTCGCTGGCCCATGAAATTTCCGGGGAAGCGCTGCCCACCGTCATGAAAAAGGTAATCGAGGCGGCGATACCGGGCGCGACCAAAAAGCAAGCCCCGCAGCGCCCGCGTTGAAAGGACCGCAATGACCGAAATCCGCCACATCGTGTTCGACATCGGCAAGGTGCTGATCCACTATGATCCGGACATCCCGTTCAGCCGGCTGATCCCCGATGCCGACGAGCGGAAATGGTTCTTCGACAATGTCTGCACCAGCGAATGGAACATCGAGCAGGATCGCGGCCGCACGTGGGAAGAGGCCGAGGCGCTGCTGATCGCCGAGCATCCCGATCACGCCGAGAACATTCGTAATTTCCGCCGCTGCTGGCACGAGATGGTGCCGCATGCCTATGACGACAGCGTCGCCCTCATGGTCGGCTTGATCGAGAGCGGCCGCGACGTGACCATGCTGACCAACTTCGCCGCCGACACTTTCACGGAAGCCCGCCGGCGCTTCGATTTCCTCGATCGTCCGCGCGGCGTCACTGTCTCGGGCGAGATCGGCCTGATCAAGCCGGATCAGGCGATCTACGATCACCACGTCGCATCGTTTGGCTTGGAGCCCGCCGCCACGCTATTCATCGACGACAGCCAGAAGAACGTCGACGGCGCCAGGGCCGCCGGCTGGCAGGCGGTGCTGTTCACCGACGCCAAGGCGCTTCAAGCGGACCTTGAGCGGCTTGGGATTGCGGCTTGATCTGAATCGCTTGCGGCGATCCGTTGAAGTTTTGATTCAACGGATCAACCCCCTGCCCGCTCCATGCCGAGGCGGGCGATGCGGCGCAGCTCGTCGATCGGGGTGAGGCCGCCGCTGCGCTCGTAGTGCCAGAAGGTCCAGCCGTTGCAGGCGTCCAGCCCCTGCACTTCGGCGCCGATCTTGTGGATGGAACCGGCGCTGTCGCCGATGGCCAGCGTGCCGTCGGCCCGCACTTTTGCCGCCCAGCGCTTCTTGGCGTCATAGAGCGTGGCGCCCGGCGCCACCAGGCCGGTGTCGATCAGGCTGATGAAGGCCACGCGCGGCTCGGCGCGCTTGCCGGAAAGCACGGTGAGGTCGGCGCCCTCCAGCGGCCGGACGGCGGCGATGCGCTCATTGGCGGCGTCGATATAGGCCTGCTCGCGCTCGACGCCGACGAAGTGGCGGCCGAGCCGCTTGGCGACCGCGCCCGTGGTGCCGGAACCGAAGAAGGGATCGAGCACGACGTCGCCGGGCTTGGTCGAGGCCATCATCACGCGGGCAAGCAGCGCTTCCGGCTTTTGCGTGGGATGCAGCTTGTTGCCGTTGTCGTCCTTCAGGCGCTCGGCGCCAGTGCAGATCGGGAACAGCCAGTCCGAGCGCATCTGCAGATCGTCGTTCGAGGCCTTCAGCGCTTCGTAGTTGAAGGTGTAGCCCTTGGCCTTCTGGTCGCGCGAGGCCCAGATCATCGTCTCATGCGCGTTCTGGAAACGGCGGCCGCGGAAGTTCGGCATCGGGTTGGTCTTGCGCCAGACGACATCGTTCAGGATCCAGAAGCCGAGGTCCTGCAAGCGGGCGCCGACGCGGAAGATGTTGTGATAGGAGCCTATGACCCAGATGGTGCCGTTGGGCTTCAGCACGCGGCGCGCCGCGAGCAGCCAGGCGCGGGTGAAGGCGTCATAGGCCTCGAAGCTCTCGAACTGGTCCCAGTCGTCGTCGACGGCATCGACCTTGGACTGGTCGGGCCGGTGCAGGTCGCCGTCGAGCTGCAGATTGTAGGGCGGGTCGGCGAAGATCACGTCGATCGACTTTTCCGGCAGCCTGTCGAGCGCCGCGACGCAGTCGCCTTTGAGGATCGTGTCCAGCCATTCGGACTGCTGGGGAGCATGGGAAAGCTCGTCGAGAAGACGCACGGCAGACATCAGAACACCCAAAGCACGCGTTACGGTTTACTGGCTGTTATGGTTACCGATCAGCGTAAACATTCAGTGAAGGCTGCGGAACTGGCCGCGCGGTTTGCGAAGACCGGCCCATTGGTGTATGCCGCGCCGCTTGGGCCAGCCAGGCCATTTTCCTCCCACGCTTCGGATTGCCATGCCCCAGCCAGACCTTGTCATCTTCGATTGCGACGGCGTGCTCGTCGATTCCGAAATCGTCGCAGCGCGCGTCGAGGCCGAGCTTCTGACATCGGCCGGGTTCGAGATCTCGGCGGAGGAGATTTTCGAGACCTATGCCGGGCTGACCTTCAAGGACATCATGCTGCGGCTCGAGGAAAAGTCTCACATTCCGTTCCAGGCCTCGCTGATCGACCGCGCCGAGGAACTGGTCGACCGCAAGCTGCGCAGCGACGTGCGCCTCATCGACGGCGCGCGCGAGGCGGTGGCAGCCGTCACCGCGCCGCGCGCCGTCTGCTCCAATTCGCGCAAGGAACGGATCGAGTTCATGCTTGAGAAAGTGCGCCTGCTGCCGTTCTTCGCCGGCCGCATCTTTTCGGGGCTCGACATCCCCAGCAAGAAGACCAAGCCGGCGCCCGACGTGTTCCTCTACGCTGCCGAACAGCTCGGCGCGAACCCGAAGAACACTTTCGTCATCGAGGATTCCGTGCACGGCGTCACCGGCGCCAGAGTGGCGGGTATGCGCGTCATCGGCTTCACCGGCGCCGGGCACAGCTATCCCGGCCATGCCGACGCGCTGACCGAGGCCGGCGCCGAGACGGTCATCCGCCGCTTCGCGGAACTCGGCAGCACGATTGCGGCGCTATCGGAGTGGTCGGAAGACGCCTAGGGTTCGCTGGAAACTTTACTCCTGCGGCCATCTGGCGGCGTCTTCTGCGCTTCCGGTGCTCACGTACTTTAATGTACGCTCCGCTCCGGTTCTCGAAGCCACCGCCACATGACTCGCAGGAGCGAGTTTCGAACGAACCCTAGCTAACCTCGGCTAGTTCGTCGCCGCCGCGGCGGCGCGCTTCTTCCTCTTGCCTTTCGACTTGTCCGCGGTCGCAGGCGTGTTTTCGTCGTAGCCGGCATAGGCCTGGTAGTCGGTCGCGGCCGGCTCCGGCACTACGACATTGGCGTCGCTGAAGACGAATTGCGTCGCCGCCGACGGGTCGGTGACCTGCACCTGGTACTGATGCAACTGCGAATAGAGCACGTCGGTGCCGTGCTGGACCGCGACGCGGATCGGCATGGTGATGGTGCCGGGCGTGAACTGCGGCCCCGGCACCACCTTGCCGGCGACCGCGATCTTCATCGTCAGCTGGCCGTTTTCGTGGGTGCAGTCGCGGGTCACGTCGGTAATCGAAGCCTGGTAGACGATCTTGGCGGGGTCGCGATTGGGATCGACCGGCTGACCGTCCGGGCCGGTCTGCGCGGCCGCGCCGGCTGCCGCCGCATCGGTCTCCGCCGCAGCATCAGCCTTCTTTTTCTTGGGCTTGGCGGCAGCGCCCTTGGCATAGGTGTTGAAGAAGGCGGTGCCGTCGCGCAACGTCACCTTCGGGCAGTAGGCGCGCAGCTGGCTGGCAAGCACCTTGGGGTCCTGCGGCGGCAGCGGCGCGGTCGGATCCTTCTTGCTGAAGCCGAAGTTCAGGATGCCATTGTCGCTCGATTGGCAGCCTGCGGCGGCAAGCATAAAGCCGGCAAGCGCCAGACCCGCGACAAAACGACGGTTGACCGAATAAAACGCCATGAACTGCACTTCCCTCTCACAAAGCCGGTGACGTATATCAACGCCGCGGCAAAAATGCGACTGAGCCGGCTCGGAAAATTAACCAAATTGCCGTGGATGACGCGGCCGGCAACAATGGGCCTTTGACGATGCAATATGTGAGTACCCGCGGGGATGCGCCCGTGCTTGGATTTTCCGACGCGGTGCTGGCCGGGCTGGCGCGCGACGGCGGGCTTTACCTGCCGCGTGAATGGCCGCAGTTTTCGGCCGCCGACATCCGCGCCATGCGCGGCCTTGCCTATCCGGACCTCGCCATCCGCATCCTCACGCCCTTCCTCGGCGGCGAGATCGCCGCGCCAGTTTTTGAACGGCTGGTGCGCGAAGCCTATGGCACTTTCCGGCACGAGGCGGTCTGCCCGCTGGTGCAGACCGGCACCAACACCTTCATTCTGGAACTCTTCCACGGCCCGACGCTGGCCTTCAAGGATGTGGCGATGCAGCTGCTCGCGCGCCTGATTGACCATGTGCTTGCCGAACGGGGCCAACGCGCCACCATAGTCGGCGCCACTTCCGGCGACACCGGGGGTGCGGCCATAGACGCCTTCGCCGGGCGCGACCGCACCGACATCTTCATCCTTTTCCCTAACGGGAAGGTCTCGCCCGTGCAGCAGCGGCAGATGACGACGTCGAGCGCGGGCAACGTCCACGCACTGTCGATCGAAGGCAATTTCGACGACTGCCAGGGCCTGGTGAAGGACATGTTCAACGATCACGCTTTTCGCGACAGGGTGTCGCTATCGGGCGTGAACTCGATCAACTGGGCGCGCATCATGGCCCAGATCGTCTATTACTTTTCCTCGGCGCTGTCGCTCGGCGCGCCCGACCGGCCGGTGTCCTTCACCGTGCCGACTGGCAATTTCGGCGACATTTTCGCGGGCTACGCCGCCAAGCGCATGGGATTGCCGGTCGAGCGGCTGATCATCGCCACCAACGATAACGACATCCTGGCGCGCACGCTTTCCAGCGGCGAATACCGCACCAAGGGCGTGTTCGCCACCACCTCGCCGTCCATGGACATCCAGGTGTCGTCGAACTTCGAGCGCCTGCTGTTCGAGGCGGCGGGCCGCGATGCCGCAACGGTCAGGCGCTACATGAACGGGCTCAAGCAGTCCGGCGCCTTCACCATCGAGGCCGGCGAACTGGCACGGATCCGCGCCGAGTTCGACGCCGGTCGCGCCAGCGTCGACGAGGTCGCCGCCACCATCCGCTCCACGCTTGACGCAAGCAGCTATCTGCTCGATCCGCACACAGCGGCTGCCATGCATGTTGCGGCCTCGCATCACTCCGGCACCGTGCCCATGGTGGTGCTCGGCACCGCGCATCCGGCGAAGTTCCCGGCGGCTGTCCAGGCCGCCAGCGGCGTAACGCCCGCGCTTCCCGCTTGGCTCGCCGGCTTGATGACAGCCGACGAAAAATACACGATACTTCCATCCGAGCTGAAAATGGTGGAAGATCACGTGAGCCGCCACACGCGGGCGTCGCGTTAGGGAGTACTTGCCATATGGGTGTTGAGGTAAGCCGTCTGTCGAACGGCCTGACAGTCGCCACCGAAACCCTTCCAAGCCTCGAATCCGTTGCCCTAGGCGCCTGGGTCAAGTCAGGCGCCCGCAATGAACGCGACGAAGAGCATGGCATGGCCCACCTGCTCGAGCACATGGCGTTCAAGGGAACAGGGCGGCGCAGCGCCTTCCAGATCGCTTCGGAAATCGAGAATGTCGGCGGCGAGATCAACGCCGCCACCAGCGTCGAGACCACCTCCTACTATGCCAGGGTGCTGTCCGACGACGTGCCGCTGGCGGTCGATATCCTGGCCGACATCCTGCAGGACTCCGAATTCGACCCAGAGGAGCTGGAACGCGAGCAGCATGTGATCCTGCAGGAGATCGGTGCCGCGCACGATACGCCCGACGACATCGTCTTCGACCGCTTCACCGAAACCGCCTTCCGCCACCAGACCATCGGCCGCTCGATCCTCGGCACGCCCGACACGGTCAAGTCCTTTACCTCCAGGCAGCTGCACGATTTCATCGAGCGGCAATACGGCGCCGAGCGCATGGTGATCGTGGCCGCCGGCGACATCAAGCACGACAATTTCGTGCGCGAGGTCGAGAAACAGCTCGGCGGCTTCCGCGCCAAGGCCACCAGCAACATCCCGCAATATGCGCAATATGTCGGCGGCGATTTCCGCGAGGATCGCGACCTGATGGACGCGCAGATCGTGCTCGGCTTCGAGGGGCGCGCCTATCATGTGCGCGACTTCTACGCCTCGCAGGTGCTGTCGATGATCCTCGGCGGCGGCATGTCGTCGAGGCTGTTCCAGGAGGTGCGCGAGAAGCGCGGCCTCTGCTACTCGGTCTATGCCTTCCACTGGGGCTTTTCCGACACCGGCATTTTCGGCGTGCATGCCGCGACCGGGCAGAGCGACATCGCCGAGCTGGTGCCGGTCATCATCGACGAATTGCAGAAGGCGGGCGAAAGCATCCTCCAGGAAGAGCTCGACCGGGCGCGTGCGCAATATCGCGCCGGCCTCATCATGTCGGCTGAAAGCCCGGCCAGCCGCGCCTCGCAGATTGCGAGGCAGCTGCTTTTGTTCGGCCGGCCGATCGCCAAGGAGGAATTGATGGAACGGCTGGCGGCGCTGACCGTCGACCGGCTGACCGACCTCTCGTCGCGGCTGTTCTCGACCAAACCGACACTGACGGCGGTCGGCCCCGTGGGCACGCTGGCGCCCTACGAGGCGATCCTCGAATCGCTTGCAGGCCCGCAGACAACGGCCCGCAGGCTCGCCGTCTAACCTTCGACCAAAGCCATGTTCGCGCTTCCTTTCTTTCGCCGCGACCTGCCGGCATTGAAGGGCGACAAGGTCATGCTGCGCGTGCCGCTGACCAACGACTACCGCGAATGGGCGGCGCTGCGCGGCGAAAGCCGCGCCTTCCTGGAGCCATGGGAGCCGCGCTGGCAGCCGGACGAGCTCGACCGCACCGCCTGGCGGCTGCGTATCAGCCGCTACCGCGAGGACTATGCGCAAGGCACGGCCATCGCCTTCTTCATCTTCGAGAAATCGAGCGGCAAGCTCGCCGGCGGCATTACGCTCGGCAACATCCGCCACGGCGTCGCGCAAAGCGGCCATATCGGCTACTGGATCGGCGAGCGCTTCGGCGGCCGCGGACTGATGACCGAGGCGGTCATGCTGGTGTCGCGCTTTGCCTTCGATACGCTGAGGTTGCACCGGATCGAGGCTGCCTGTATTCCCGAGAACGCCCGGTCGATCCGTGTGCTTGAAAAAGCCGGATTCCAGCGCGAAGGACTTCTCAGATCCTATCTCAGGATCAACGGCATCTGGCAGGATCACTACCTCTACGCCCGGATCGCGGACGATCCGCCGGGCGGTGGAACGAAGGGCTGATATGTGACGAATTTTCCGCGAATCGCGTCGCTGTTCGCCCTCATCCTGGCGCTCGTCGTCACGCTCTCGGCAGCCGCGCCGGCACTTGCCGTCGAGCCGATCAAGATCGCTCGCGACGACAAGGCGCTCGACCTTTCGGGCGCCGTCCAGATCTACCGGGACCAGGGTGAGAATTTCCAGGTTTCCACCGCGCCCGGCCCCGACGGCATCGTGCGGCGCATCGAGGTCGAGGCCAAAGACGCGCGCTCGACCGGCGACTGGGCGGTGTTCGCGCTCGCCAACACCACCGACCAGCAGATCGACCGGCTGATCGTCGCGCCGCATTTCCGCCTGGTGAATTCCGGCATCTTCTGGCCGGACCTCGGCTCGACGCGCATCGCGGCGATCACGCCCAGCGAAGGCTTCGCGCTCGATCGCCAAACCAGCCCCGATGCGGACGTCTTCCGGGTGACGCTGAACCCCGGCACTGTGATCACATTCGTGGCCGAGCTTGCCTCGCCGAAGCTGCCGCAGGTCTATCTGTGGGAGCCTGAATCCTACAAGGACTCGGTCAATTCCTACACGCTGTTCCGCGGCATCGTCATCGGCATCGCCGGGCTTTTGGCGCTGTTCCTGACCATCCTGTTCGTGGTCAAGGGGACCTCGATGTTCCCCGCGACAGCGGCGCTCGCCTGGGCGGTGCTTGCCTATATCTGCGTCGATTTCGGCTTCCTCAACAAGGTGATCGAGATATCGCCCGGCAACGAACAGATGTGGCGGGCCGGCACCGAAGTGGCGCTGGCGGGAACCTTCGTGGTGTTCCTGTTCGCCTATCTCAACCTCAACCGATGGCACGGCCACTTCAGCTACGGCGCGCTGGTCTGGATCCTCGGCCTGCTCTTGATTGCAGGCGTCGCCATCGTCGATCCGGCGGTCGCCGCCGGCATCGCCCGCATCTCCTTTGCCGCCACCGCGCTCACCGGGCTCGGCCTCATCATCTTCCTCGGCATTCGCGGTTATGACCGCGCGATCATGCTGGTGCCGAGCTGGGTGATGGTGCTGCTGTGGCTATGCGGATCGTGGATGGCGATCACCGGCATGCTGGACAATGACATTGCCCAGCCGGCGCTGGGCGGCGGCCTAATCCTGATCATCCTGTTGATCGGCTTCACTGTCATGCAGCACGCCTTTGCCGGCGGCGCGCTGCATCAGGGCCTGTTCTCCGACCTGGAACGCCAGGCGCTCGCCGTCGCCGGATCGGGCGATATCGTGTGGGACTGGGATGTGCTGCGCGACCGCGTGGTCACCAAGCCCGATATCAGCCTGCAGCTCGGCCTTGCCCCCAACAGCCTATCGGGCGCCGCCCGCAATTGGCTGCCGGTGCTGCATGCCGACGACCGCGACACTTTCCGCACCACGCTCGACGTGGTTCTGGAGCACCGCCGCGGCCGGGTTGCGCAGAATTTCCGCCTGCGCGGTGCGGACGGCCACTACCACTGGTTCTCGCTGCGCGCCCGACCGGTGATCGGGTCGGACGGAGAGGTGATCCGCTGCGTCGGCACCATGGTCGACGTGACCGAGCAGAAGAAGTCCGAGGAAAGGCTGCTGCACGACGCCGTCCACGACAACCTGACCGGCCTGCCCAACCGCGAGCTGTTCATGAACCGGCTGGAGGCGATCATCTCGATCGCCCGCACCGAGGACAAGGTGCGCCCGACCGTCTTCGTCATCGACATCGACCGTTTCAAGCAGGTCAATGACGGTCTCGGCATCTCGGCAGGCGACACCATTTTGCTGACCATCGCGCGGCGGCTGCACCGGCTCTTGAAGCCCAAGGATTCGCTGTCGCGCTTTGCCGGCGACCAGTTTGCGCTGATGCTGCTCTCCGAGCAGGATCCGGCCCGCATCGCCGCGATGGCGGACGCCATCAAGCATGCGATCAACAACCCGATCACCTTCGCCAAGCGCGAGATCGTGCTCACCGCCTCGATCGGGCTGATCACCTGGACGACGGCGCAGACCTCGTCCGAGGACATGGTCAAGGACGCCGAGCTTGCCATGCACCAGGCCAAGCGCTTCGGTGGCGACAGGATCGAGCCGTTCCGGCCGGCCTTCCGCACCGTCGGCACCGATCGGCTGCAGTTCGAATCCGACCTTCGCCGCGCCATCGAGCGGCGCGAGTTCACGCTCGCCTACCAGCCGATCGTGCGGCTGGAGGACGGCAGCGTCGCCGGCTTCGAGGCGTTGCTCAGATGGGATCACCCGCGACGCGGCATGATCCCGCCGGGGGACTTCATCCCGGTGGCCGAAAATTGCGGGCTGATTGTGCAGCTCGGCCTGTTCGCCATGCAGCAGGCAGCCCAGGACCTCGCGACCTGGCAAAAGCAGATCGGCGACGCGCCGCTCTCGGTCTCGGTCAACCTCTCCAGCCGGCAGCTCATCCGCCGCGACCTCGTCAGCGACGTCCGCTCCGTCATCGCGCGCGCCAACCTCAAGCCGCGCTGCTTCCGGCTCGAGCTCACCGAGTCGCTGGTGATGGACAATCCCGAGCAGACCGCACATGTGCTGACCAAGCTGAAGCAGCTCGGCATCGGGCTCTCGCTCGACGATTTCGGCACCGGCTATTCCTCGCTCTCCTATCTGACCCGCTTCCCCTTCGACACGATCAAGATCGACAAGAGCTTCGTCGACGACGACACGCCGAAGCGGGCGGTGCTGCTCAAATCCATGGTCAACATGGCGCATGAGCTCGGCCTGTCGGTCGTTGCCGAAGGCATCTCGGACGAAAGCGACGCGCTGGAGCTGCGCCAGATGGGCTGCGAATATGTCCAGAGCTTCATGTTCGGCGCGCCGATGCCCGGCGACCAGGTGCTGAAGACGCTGAGGGAGCAGTATCCGCTAACGCAGGCTTGAGGCCGTTTGGAAACTCTACTCCTGCGGCCATCTGGCGGCGATTTCTGCGCTTCCGGTGCTCACGTACCTTAAGTACGCTCCGCTCCGGTTCTCGAAATCACCACCATATGACTCGCATGAGCGAGTTTCGAAAGGGCCTCTGCGTCGGCTCGAAGGGTCAAGCGTGGCCGGCGGCGGCGCTGAGATGGGCGAGGTCGATGCCGATCGAGGCAAGGATACGGTCGTACTTGTGCTCGATGTCGGCGTCGAACAGAAGCTCTGGCGTCGCCGGGCAGGTCAGCCAGCCATTCTCGGCGATCTCGCTTTCGAGCTGGCCGGCGCCCCAGCCGGCATAGCCGAGCGCCATCAGCGCATGACGCGGCCCGCGGCCCGTCGAGATGGCGCGCAAGATGTCGACCGTGGCGGTCAGGCAGATGTCGTCGGAGACGTTGAGCGAGGATTCCACGCGATAGTCGCCGGAATGCAGCACGAAGCCGCGGCTACGGTCGACCGGCCCGCCATTGCGCACGACAAAGTCGCGGGCATGCGCCGGCAGACGGATCGCTTCCTGTTCGTTCATGATCCCGAGCTGGACCAAGAGGTCCGGAAACAGCATCTGCTGCGTCTGGTTGATGATCAGGCCCATCGCGCCTTCGTCGCTGTGGGCGCAGATGTAGATGACCGAGCGCGTGAAACGGTCGTCCTTCATGCCAGGCATGGCAATCAGGAACTGATCGTCAAGGAAGCCGCGCCCGGCGGCCATCTTCTTGTGGCGCAACAAGTCCATGAAGGAGAGCGTAACGCGTTTCCGTCGCGCCGAAAAGATGGTCAGGCTGCCGCATGTCACGCAAATATGATACCGGCACGATCATGAAATCATTGCGCGGCCAAGAACGGACGATCAAATCACCGCCATGCGATATCTGAATATTCTGGCGCTCGGCGCCGTCATCGGGCTGGGTGCGGTTCCGCAGGCCGTGGCCTCGTCTTCGGCCTGGTACAGCAGCGAAGGCGGCAAGGTGCGGCTGGTGACCAGCGGCAAGCCGGACGAAGCTGGCAAGATTCACGGCGTGCTCGACATCGCGCTGAAGCCCGGCTGGAAGACCTACTGGCGCGATCCCGGCGATTCCGGCGTGCCGCCGCAGCTCGACATCTCGGCCAGCACCAACATCGCCGATGCGCGGCTGTCATTTCCGCCGCCGCAGCGCCACGATGATGGCTATGGCAAATGGTCAGGCTATGACCGCCCTGTGTCATTGCCGGTGACTTTCACACTGTCGTCGCCCGATCAGCCGGCGACCATCAATGCCAACGTCTTCCTTGGTGTCTGCGAGACGATCTGTATTCCGGTGCAGACCAGGCTCAGCGTCAATCCTGCTTCCGATCCCGACAACGCCACCGACGCGGCGCTGGTGAAGACGGCGCTGGCGACGCTCCCCTCGCCTGCGCGCCCCGATTTCGGCGTCCGCGTGCTGCCGGGCGACCACGAGACGCTCGTCGTCGAGGCGCATTCGCCCGGCGATCCGGATTCCGTCGATTTCTTCATCGCCGGCGAGCGCGACTACATGTTCGGCGCACCTGCACGCAGCGAGCGGAACGGCAAGCTGGTCTTCACCGTGCCGATCCTCGACCGGCCGTCGGCGACACCCACGGATGGCGGGCTCTATTTCACGCTGACCAGTACCGAAGGCGCTGTCGACGGGCAGCTGCCTTTCCCTTGAGCCAGACCCTTTTGGAGCCGCAATTCCGGACGGAAAACCGCTGCGCACTTTTCCTGGAATTGCTCTGAACGGTTGCGGGAAGCCGCTCAGTCCGATACGCAGGCACAGATCCTTCCCAATCTCCCAAGCGAGGAAATCATGACCATTTCGGTTGGCGACAAACTGCCCGAGGCGACGTTCAGGGTGATGACCGCCGACGGGGCGAAGCCGGTGACGGGTGCCGAGATCTTCGCCGGCAAGAAGGTCGTGCTGTTCGGTGTTCCCGGCGCCTTCACGCCGACCTGCAGCAACAACCACCTGCCTGGCTACCTGGAGAACCACGACGCTATCCTGGCGCGCGGCGTCGACACCATCGCGGTCGTCTCGGTCAACGATGTCCATGTGATGGGCGCCTGGGCGCGCTTCACCGGCGGCGAAGGCAAGATCCTCTACCTCGCCGACGGCAGCGGCGACTTCGCCAAGGCGGTCGGCCTCGACAACGACCTTTCCGCAAACGGCATGGGGCTGCGCTCGAAGCGCTTTTCGATGATCGTCGACAACGGCAAGGTCGTGGCGCTCAATGTCGAAACCAAGCCGGGAGTCGACGAGAGCGGCGCGGCCAAGATTCTCGAGCAGCTTTGATGCTCGACATCGTCTGGCGCGCCGTCGCGATCGGCATCGGCGCTACCGTCTTCATGGACGTCTGGGCGATTGTCCTCAACAAGGTATTCGGCCTGCCGCGGCCGAACTGGGGCCTGGTCGGACGCTGGGTGCGGCACCTGCCCGAGAAGGTGTTCCACGACGATATCGGCAAGGCCGCGCCCTATGCGCATGAGAAGGCGCTGGGCTGGGCGTTCCACTATCTCGTCGGTATCCTCTACGGCGTCATCCTGGTGGTGCTCGCGGGAGCCGGCTGGCTTGCCGCTCCGACCTTCCTGCCGGCCTTCATTCTCGGCATCGTCACCGTCGGCGCCGGCTGGTTCCTGCTGGCACCTGGCATGGGCGCCGGCTGGGCGGCGTCCAAGCTGCCCAATCCGATGCTGGTGCGCGCGCTGAACCTCGTCTCGCACACGGTGTTCGCGCTCGGCCTGTTCTCTACGGCGCTGGCGATCCGGTAGCGAAAGTCAGGCGCATCAATAGCTCTGGGTCGAGCGTCGGGGCGTTGGTTTCCTGACGGGAGCACCTTCCGGCCTCGGTGCAGTCGCAACCGGCGCCGGCCGCGCCGACTTCGGCTTGAACGGCGCCATGCCTTGCCTCGCCAGTTCGTCGGCGCGCTCGTTCTCAGGATGGCCGGCATGGCCCTTCACCCAATGCCAGATGACCTTGTGGCGGTTGGCGGCCTGGTCGAGCGCCTGCCAGAGCTCGCCGTTCTTGACCGGCTTCTTCTCGCCGGTCTTCCAGCCGTTCTTCTTCCAGCCATGAATCCACTTGGAGATGCCGTCCATGACATATTTGCTGTCAGTGTAGAGATCGACCGTGCAGGGCTGCTTCAGCGCATTGAGCGCCGTGATAGCGGCAAGCAGTTCCATGCGGTTGTTGGTGGTCTCGGCCTCGCCGCCCGAGAGCTCCTTGGTGACGCCGTTATAGCGCAGCACCGCGCCCCAGCCGCCGGGGCCGGGATTGCCCGAGCAGGCACCGTCGGTGAAGATCTCAACTTCTTTGTTCATCTCAGTCCGTATTCCGAGGGCGACTTGATCGCCCGGTGGAAGCGCATGCGACGGATATATTCGGTCGGATCGCGTTTCATAACCAGCCCGCCGTTGGGAATGGTCAGCCAGTCATAGAGCCTGGTCAGCATGAAACGCAGCGCCGAGCCACGCGCCAACATCGGCAGCGCCGCCTTCTCGTCGTCCTCAAGCGGCCGCACCGACTGGTAACCGGCAAGCAGCGCCGCGCCCTTGGTGAGGTTGAAGGAAAAATCCTTCTCGAAGCACCAGGCGTTGAGGCAGGTGGCGACATCATAGGCGTAGAGGTCGTCGCAGGCGAAATAGAAATCAATCAGGCCCGACAGTTTCTCGCCGAGGAAGAAGACATTGTCGGGGAAGAGATCCGCATGGATGATGCCTTGCGGCAGGCCGGTCGGCCAGTTGCGCTCGAAATCGAGAAAGTCGGCGTCGACCTCGGCCGCCAGCCCCGTCTCGACCTCGTCGGCGCGGTCGCGCGATGCGGCCCAGAGCTTGCGCCAGCCGTCGATGGCAAGCGCGTTCGGCCGGCGCATCGGGAAATCCCGGCCGGCGAGATGGAGCGCGGCCAGTGCCTTGCCGACCTCGCCGCAATGCGCCGCCGCCGGGCGCCTGAGCGACAACCCCTCGAGGAAGGTGATGATGACCGCGGGACGGCCGGCGAGCGTGCCGATCACCGTGCCGTCATGCGCGGTGACAGGAAGCGGGCAGGAAATGCCCTTTCTCGCGAGATGCCCCATCAGGCCGAGGAAGAAGGGCAAGTCGGCCTTGTCGACGCGCTTCTCGTAGAGCGTCAGGATGTAGGAACCGGTTGAGGCGTGGACGAGGAAATTCGAATTCTCGGTGCCTTCGGCGATGCCCTTGTAGGACAGGAGCTCGCCCACCGGAAAGGCTTTCAGGAAGGTTGTAAGCTCGCCTTCGTTGACGTCGGTGTAAACGGCCATCTGGCTTCACGCGGCTCCATTGACGAAAGCCATGTCGGCCGCCGTCAGTTCGACATCGCGCAACACCCGCATCACCGGGAAATCCTCCGTTTCCGTGGCCGTGATGGCCAGATCGATCGTGACGTTGAAGCGATGCCGGAAGGCGTCGATGATCTCATCGACAATGATTTCCGGCGCCGAAGCGCCGGCCGACAGGCCGAGCGTCGAGATGCCGGCGATCTCTTCCCATGGAATTTCGGCGGCCCGCTGCACGAGAAGCGACATTTTCGCACCGGCGCGCTCGGCCACTTCGACAAGGCGCCGCGAGTTGGACGAATTCGGCGCGCCGACGACGAGGAAGAGGTCGGCGCCGGCCGCCGTTTCCTTCACCGCCTCCTGGCGGTTGGTGGTGGCATAGCAGATCGATTCGGCTGCAGGCGCATGGAGTTCCGGGAAGCGCTCCTGCAGCGCCCGGATGATGCCGGCGGTGTCCTCGACCGACAGCGTCGTCTGGGTGACGAAGCCAAGCGCCGCCGGGTCGGCCGGCACGAAGGTTGCTGCGTCCGCCTCGGTCTCGATCAGGGTCACAGCACCCTCCGGCAGTTGGCCCATCGTGCCGATCACTTCCGGGTGGCCGGCATGGCCGATCAAAAGCACATGACGGCCAAGCCGCTGGTGGCGCATCGCCTGCTTGTGGACCTTCGACACCAGCGGACAGGTGGCGTCTAGATAGAAGAGGTTGCGCGCCTCGGCGTCCGCCGGCACCGATTTCGGCACGCCATGCGCGGAAAAGACGACCGGCGATTGGCGATGTTCAGGCGGGATCTCGGACAGTTCTTCGATGAACACCGCGCCCAGGCTCTGCAGCCCCTCGACGACATAGCGGTTGTGCACGATCTCGTGGCGTACATAGACCGGCGCACCGTATTTCTTCAGCGCCAGCACGACGATCTGGATGGCGCGGTCGACGCCGGCGCAGAAGCCGCGCGGCTGGCAGAGCCTGATCGTCAGCGGTGGCTTGGTCTCACTCATGAAAACGGACCGGTTCACTCGAAATCTGGAGCCGAAATGAGGTGCCTACCCCTGCCCTGTCAAGAGCGGCGGCGTTCACCCTTCTTTCGTCGTGCGGCGGAGTCGGAGGATCAGCACGGCGGCGAGCGCGGCGGCCAGGCCGTACCAGGTGACGGCATATTGCAAATGGTTGTTCGGCAGATCGATGATGGTGACGCCGCCGACCGGCAGGCCGCCGGGATTCGGCGTCTTGTCGGCATCGACGAAGAACGGCACCAGCACGGCTCCTGCCGGCAGGCCGGCGCTCGAGGCCATCGCATCGCGGTCCTTCCAGTAGAAGATGTTCTTGGCGATATCGTTGTCGGGCAGCATCATCGAAGGTTTGCCCGGCAGCGGATTGCGGGCAAGGCCGGTCACCGTCACCGTGCCGGCCACCTCGCCCTGCCGGCGCTTGGCCGGATCCTTCAGATCGTAAGGGACGAAGCCGCGATTGACGAGCACGAAGCGGCCGTCGTCTAGCTGCAGCGGCGTATAGACGTTGAAGCCGGTGTCGCCTTCCCAGGTGGCGAAGAAATGCCGCTCGCCCTGGTGCAGGAAGGTACCGGTCACCTTCACCGGCGTGTAGTCGACATCGTGCGTGGCTGCGAATTCATTCTCGACATTCGAAAGCGGCAGGGGTGCCGCATGGGTCCGCCTGTCGATCGTGGCGAGCAGATCTTCCTTCCAGTGCAGGCGCTGGACCTGCCAGGTGCCGAGGCCCAGAAGGATGGCGAACAGGACAAGGCCGAGCCCAAGCAGCAATGCGTTGCGCGGCCGCGCGCGGCCGGCAGTCGAACCGGTCGTGCCGCTCATTGACCGGCGTCCAGCCTGCCTTCGGAAGCCTTTTTTGAGTATTGCATGGTGATCAGCACGCCCTTGATGAGGCGCAATGCCGTCAGGCTGAGCACCAGCGCCAGCGGTATCCACAATATGAAATGCAGCCAGAGTGGCGGGCTGAGCGTCACCTCCATCCACAGCGCCAGACCGACGACGATGAAGCCGATGATCAGGATGACGAACACTGCCGGGCCATCGCCGGCATCGGCGAAGGAATAGTCCAGGCCGCAATTGTGGCAGCGCTTGCCGACCGTGAGAAAGCCAGAGAACAGCTTGCCCTCGCCGCAGCGCGGGCAGCGGCCGTGCAGGCCGGCCGAAACCGGGTCAATGGGGGGCCAGATCGCCTTGTCTTCGCTCATATCCGCACCGTAGACCCTTTCGCTCAAAAAGATAAGGCGGCCACGTCGACGCGGCCGCCTTTTTGGGATTCCGAAAGCCGTTGATTTAGTGGGCTTCGATCAGCGCGCCGTTCGAGGCCCAGACATAGATGCAGCTGAACAGGAACAGCCAAACCACGTCGACGAAGTGCCAGTACCAGGCAGCAGCCTCGAAGCCGAAATGCTGCTTCGGGGTGAAGTCGCCCCGGATCGCGCGCACCAGGCAGACGAGAAGGAAGATGGTGCCGATGATGACGTGGAAGCCGTGGAAGCCGGTCGCCATGAAGAAGGTGGCGCCGTAGATCGAATCCTTGAAGGCGAACGGAGCGTGCATGTACTCGTAGGCCTGCACCATGGTGAACAGCATGCCGAGGCCGACCGTCAGCACGAGGCCGTTGATCAGGCCCTTGCGATCGCCATGGATAAGCGAGTGGTGCGCCCAGGTCACCGTCGTGCCAGACAACAGCAGGATGATGGTGTTGTAGAGCGGCAGGTGGAAGGGATCGAGGACCTCCAGGCCCTTCGGTGGCCACACTCCGCCGGTGAAGGCGGCGCGGGCATATTGCGTCGCCTCGCCCGGGAACAGGCTGGCGTCGAAGAAGGCCCAGAACCAGGCGACGAAGAACATCACCTCGGAGGCGATGAACATGATCATGCCGTAGCGCAGGTGCAGCGACACCACGCGCGTATGGTAGCCCTCATGCGCTTCCTTGATGGTGTCCGACCACCAGGCGAACATCGTGTAGAGCACGATGACGAGGCCGATGAAGAACAGCCACGGATTGGCGATGTTGTGGCCGAAGATCGGGAAGCTGTCGGCCCTGAGATAACGCATCAGGCACACGCCGCCGATTGCGGTCACCAGCGCGCCGATCGAGCCCAGGAAAGGCCAGGGGCTCGGATTGACGAGATGGTAGTCGTGGTTCGGTTTTGCGTGCGCGTCTGCCATATCAACCCCCGAGGCTTGCTTCGGAATCTGGAACTTTTTTGCTGCCGCCGGCGGCGGCTGCGACCGGCTGTTTCTTCTCGACCGGGAACATCGTGTAGGACAGGGTGATGGTCTTCAAGTCCTTCAGTTCCGGCACGTTGACGATATCTGGATCGACATAGAACACGACCGGCATGTCCAGCGTCTCGCCGGGCTTCAGCGTCGTGTCGGTGAAGCAGAAGCACTCCACCTTGTTGAAATAGGCGCCGGCCATTTCCGGCTGCACGTTGAAGGAGGCGCGGCCGGTGATGGGGCGGTCGAACTTGTTGGTGGCGCTGTAATGCGCCTGCGTGGTCTCGCCGATCTTGATGGTCACCTGGCGCGCCACCGGCTCGAACTGCCACGGAATGCCATTGGTGTTGGCGTCGAAGCGGATGGTGATGTCACGGTCAAGCACGCGACCGGCATATTGCTTCTCGGCGCGCTGCGTCGTGCCGCCATAACCGGTGGCCTGGCAGAACATCTTATAGAGCGGCACCGCCGCATAGGCCATGCCGACCATGCCGGTGAAGAAGGCAAGGCAGACCGCCACGACGATGCGGTTGCTGTTCTTCCTGACGGGTCTGTTGGTGGTCTCGCCGTTCATCGCCGCCTCACATCAAGTTCGTAGGCGTGAGGCCAGACGCATTGTGGCCGAATTTCACGATGGTCGCGACGTAGAAGATGATGACGAGCGCGGCCAGCGCCACGCCGATTGCGACGGAGCGGTTGCGCCGCGCCTTCTGCTGGCGCTCGGTCAAGGTGACCAGTTCAAGGTTCTTGTCGGCCACGATCATGCTCCCCCCGTCATGAGGGCGCGCCCGACAACGCTGTCGACGAGATAGGCGGCGAAGATGGCGAACAGATAGAGCAGCGAATAGGCGAACAGCGCCTTGGCCGGCTTCATCGCGCGGTCGTCGTCGGCCATGCCGAGCACCTTCCAGGCGTACCAGACGAAGCCCGCGCCAAGCACGGCCGAGACGGCGCCATAGGCGGCCGTCGTGTAGCCGAACGCATAAGGCAGCACGCCGACCGGCGCCAGGATCAGCGCATAGGCAAAGATCTGGCGGCGTGTGGAGGCAGGTCCGGCGACGTTCGGCATCATCGGGATGTCCGCGCGGGCGTAATCATCCGATTTGAACAGCGCCAGCGCCCAGAAATGCGGCGGCGTCCAGAGGAAGATGATCAGGAACAGGATCAGGCTTTCGAGGCTGACCGATCCGGTCACCGCAGCCCAGCCGATCACCGGCGGGATGGCGCCGGCGGCGCCGCCGATGACGATGTTCTGCGGCGTCCAGCGCTTCAGCCACATCGTGTAGACGACGGCGTAGAAGAAGATGGTGAAGGCGAGAAGTGCTGCCGACAGCCAGTTGATCAGCACGCCAAGCGTCATCACCGACAGCACCGACAGCACCAGGCCGAAGCTCAGCGCCTCGCCGGGCGTGACGCGACCCGCCGGCACCGGACGGCCGGCGGTCCTGGTCATCACCGCGTCGATGTCGGCGTCGTACCACATGTTGAGCGCGCCCGAGGCGCCGGCGCCGATGGCGATCGCCAGGATGGCGATCACCGCCAGCAGCGGATTGATGGCGACGGGCGCCGCGACCATGCCGACAAAGGCCGTGAAGACGACCAGCGACATCACGCGCGGCTTCAGGAGGGCGAAGAAATCGCCCGCGGTCGCTTCCGACATGCGAAAGCCCGCTTCCTCCATCAATCTGTGGTCGGCAATGGCCATGCGTACTTAAAGTCCATCTTTCCGTTGGCCAAGACCGCCGGGCTGGCCGGCGGCCTCGCATGCGTCGGGACGCTGCCTACTTGATCTTCGGCAGCTTTTCCCACTGGTGGAACGGCGGCGGCGAAGGCAGCTGCCATTCGAGCGTGGTGGCACCCTCGCCCCACGGATTGGCGCCAGCGACCCGCTTCTTCTGGAAGGCCTCGAACACACCGTAGAGGAAGATCGCAACGCCCACGGCGGCAATGTAGGAGCCGTAGGACGAGACCATGTTCCAGCCGGCGAACGCATCCGGATAGTCGACGGTGCGGCGCGGCATGCCGGCGAGGCCGAGGAAGTGCTGCGGGAAGAAGATCAGGTTGACGCCGACGAAGGTGACCCAGAAATGGGTGTTGGCGATCACCGGCGAGTACATGTAGCCGGTCATCTTCGGGAACCAGTAGTACCAACCGGCGAAGATGGCGAACACGGCACCCAGCGACAGCACGTAGTGGAAGTGTGCGATCACGAAATAGGTGTCGTGCAGCGAGCGGTCGAGGCCGGCATTGGCGAGCTGAACGCCGGTGACGCCGCCGATCGTGAACAGGAAGATGAAGCCCAGCGCCCACAGCATCGGCGGCTTGAAGGAGATCGAGCCGCCCCACATCGTGGCGATCCAGGAGAAGATCTTCACGCCGGTCGGCACCGCGATGACCATGGTGGCGAACACGAAATAGCGCTGCGTGTCGAGCGACAGGCCGGTCGTGTACATGTGGTGCGCCCAGACGATGAAGCCGACGGCGCCGATCGCGACCATGGCGTAGGCCATGCCGAGATAGCCGAAGACGGGCTTCTTCGAGAAGGTCGAGACGATATGGCTGATGATGCCGAAGCCCGGCAGGATCAGGATGTACACCTCCGGATGGCCGAAGAACCAGAACAGGTGCTGGAAGAGCAGCGGATCACCGCCATTGTCCGCTACGAAGAACGAGGTGCCGAAATTGCGGTCGGTGAGCAGCATGGTGATGCCGCCAGCCAGAACCGGCAGCGACAAGAGCAGCAGGAATGCGGTGATCAGCACAGCCCAGGCGAACAGCGGCATCTTATGCATCGTCATGCCGGGCGCGCGCATGTTGAAGATGGTGGTAATGAAGTTGATAGCGCCAAGGATCGACGACGCGCCGGCGATGTGGATCGACAGAATCGCCAGGTCCATCGCAGGGCCGGGCTGACCGGCCGTCGAGAGCGGCGGATAGATCGTCCAGCCACCACCGGGGCCGAAGGCGCCGGGCGCACTCGGCACGAACATCGAGCCGAGCAGCAAAAGGAAAGCCGGCGGCAGCAGCCAGAAGGAGATGTTGTTCATGCGCGGGAACGCCATGTCCGGCGCGCCGATCATGATCGGCACCATCCAGTTGGCGAAGCCGCCGATCAGGGCCGGCATGACCATGAAGAAGATCATGATCAGGCCATGCGCGGCGCCGAAGGCGTTGTACATGCTCTTGCCGCCGTCGATGGCGGCGTCGCCCTGCATGCCGTAGACCATCTGCGCCAGACCGCTGAAGATCTGGATACCCGGCTCCTGCAGCTCCATGCGGATGGCGACCGAGAGCGCGCCGCCGATGATGCCGGCGATGATCGCGAAGATCAGGTAGAGCGTGCCGATGTCCTTATGGTTGGTCGAGTACACCCAGCGGACCCAGCCATGCGGCCTGTGGTCGTGGTGGTCGTGAGCTTGAGCCTCTGCCATGTTCCGCTCCGTTCCCTAATTCCTGCTTGGCCGCGACATCAATTGCCGGCAGCCGCTACCTTGTTGGTGCCGTCGATCTCGGCCATCAGCGCCTTGTTGGCGGCCGGCACGTCAGTC
Organism: Mesorhizobium album; assembly: GCF_033977205.1. Lineage (NCBI taxonomy): Bacteria > Pseudomonadati > Pseudomonadota > Alphaproteobacteria > Hyphomicrobiales > Phyllobacteriaceae > Mesorhizobium > Mesorhizobium album. Next base: position 46,753 of record NZ_JAVIIW010000050.1, read on the forward strand.
TTGGCCGTCTCCAGCCAGGTCTTGAACTGCGCGTCTGAGACGACGCGGACGGCGATCGGCATGAAGGCGTGGTCCTTGCCGCAGAGCTGCGAGCACTGGCCGTAGTAGAGGCCTTCCTTCTCCGCCTTGAACCAGGTCTCGTTGGTGCGGCCAGGCACTGCGTCCATCTTGATGCCGAAGGACGGCACGGCGAAGGAGTGGATGACGTCGGTCGCCGTGATCAGCACGCGGGTCATGGTGTTGACCGGCACCACCAGTTCGTTGTCGACGGCGAGCAGGCGCGGATAAAGGTTGCGATCTTCCTTGCCGGCCTTGGCACGGTCAGCATCCTGGAGCACGGCCGAGTTGAAGGAGAAGGTCTTGTCGACCTGGTATTCGTAGTCCCAGTTCCACTGGTTGCCGGTCGCCTTGACGGTGAGCTTGGCCTCTTCCGGCGGCGTGTACTGCGCGGTGAGCAGCTGGAAGGACGGGATGGCGATGAGCAGCAGCACGACGACCGGCCCGACCGTCCAGATCACCTCGATCAGCGTGTTGTGGCTGGTCCTCGAGGGAACCGGGTTGGCGCTCGCGCGGAACTTCAGGATGACAAAGGCGAGCAGGAACAGCACCAGAAGCGTGATCACCGTGATGAAGGCGAAGGTGTAGTTCCCGAACCACTCGATCTGCCGCATCATGCCGGTCGCCGGCGTCTGGAAGCTCGTTTCCCATGGCCGCGGCTGGTCCGCATAGGCGGATGCGCTGGAGAGGAGCGCGCCTGCGGCTGCAGCACCTGCCAGAAGTTTGGCGCTTGCCAGGAATTTTCTCATCGCCCTCTCGTCTCCCACTTCCTGCGATCGGATCGCACCAATAACGAACGACGCCGGGATTGGGAATCCCGGTCTGTTCCTAAGGTGGTTCAAACCATACTCTATTTCCCTCCGCAAGGAATGAGCGGCCGAAACCGTGCGGCATTTTTGCGCGCAACCCAAAGGGCGTTCCCGGCCATCGCCGCGTCGCGCGCCGGACGGTCGCAATTCGGGCGAATTTGCTATGGAAAAGCGCGTAATTGCCGGTATCGGGGCGGGCCGGCGACGGTCTCGTCCTTTACTTGGCCTTGGCGCAGCTTAAAGTGCCGTGATTCGCAATGGAGCCGTCATGACTTCTTGGCTTTCGAGACCCCTGGCGAAGGTCGTTTGCCTTGCCGCTCTGCTTGGCGCCGGCCTGTCGGGCGCGGCGAGCGCCGCGCCGCCGCAGACCGCCGCGCCGCCCAGCGGCACGGTCAAGTCTACGCATGGCGCGTGGTCGATCATCTGCGACACGCCGGCCGGCGCGACTTCCGAGCAATGCGTGATGATGCAGAACGTCGTCGCCGAGGACCGCCCGGAAATGGGCCTTTCGGTGGTGGTGCTGCGCACCGCCGACAACAAGGCCGAGATCCTGCGGGTGCTGGCGCCGCTCGGCGTGCTGCTCCCCAACGGACTTGGCCTCAATGTCGACGGCAAGGACATCGGCCGCGCCTATTTCGTGCGCTGCTTCCAGGACGGCTGCTACGCGGAAGTGATCCTCGAGAAGCCGTTGCTCGATACGCTGAAGAACGGCACGTCGGCCACCTTCATCGTCTTCCAGACGCCGGAGGAAGGCATCGGCATTCCCGTCGACCTCAAGGGATTCGCCGAGGGCTTCGCGGCGCTCCCCTGAGATCCGACGCGGCAGCAGGGTCGTCCTTTGTCCGCGGCGATGACAATCCCGTGTGAACGCTGCCGATTGTCTTGACCTGTCTTCGCCCCTACATCGGGGGAATGACAAACCGCCAGCGGACAGCCTTGCCATGAACAGCCTGATCGGCCAATTCGACATTTCCGACGATCGCGTCAAAGAGATCGTCGCCGACACCATCAAGGGCGCCGACGACGGCGAACTGTTCCTCGAATACAGCGAGAGCGAAGCGCTGATGGTCGACAATGGCCGGCTGAAGACGGCCAATTTCAACACCGACCAGGGTTTCGGGCTGCGCGCCGTTGCCGGCGAGGCGAGCGGCTACGCCCATTCGAACGACCTTTCGGAAGCCTCGCTGCTGCGCGCGGCCGATGCCGTCTCGGCCGTCAAGGGCGGCTATTCGGGCACGCTCGCCGCGGCGCCTGCCCGCACCAATCGCCACCTATATGGCGACGAGAACCCCATCCCCTCGCCCAGCTTCGAGGCCAAAGCCAAGCTCTTGCAGGAGATCGACGCCTGGCTGCGCGCTGCCGATCCGCGCGTGCGCCAGGTGACGGCCTCGCTCGCCGCTTCCTGGCAGCATGTCGAGATCGTGCGTGGCGACGGCCAGATGGTGCGCGACATCCGCCCGCTGGTCAGGGTCAACGTCTCGGTGGTGGTCGGCGATGGCGATCGCCAAGAGAGCGGCTCCTCCGGGATGGGCGGCCGCAAGAGCTTTGGCGAATTCCTGACCGAGGAAAGCTGGAAGCATGCCGCGCGCGAGGCGCTCAGGCAGGCACTGGTCAATCTCGATGCGGTTCCGGCGCCGGCCGGCACCTTCGACATCGTGCTTTCCAGCGGCTGGCCCGGCGTGATGCTGCATGAGGCGGTCGGCCACGGATTGGAAGGCGACTTCAACCGCAAGAAGACGTCCGCCTTCGCCGGCCTGATGGGTAGCCAAGTGGCGGCAAAGGGCGTCACCGTGGTCGATGACGGCACGATCGCCGAGCGGCGCGGCTCGCTTACCGTCGACGATGAAGGAACGCCCTCCGCTCGCAACGTGCTGATAGAGGACGGCAAGCTTGTGGGCTACATGCAGGACCGCCAGAACGCGCGGCTGATGGGCATGAAGGCGACCGGCAACGGCCGGCGCGAAGGCTACGCGCACCAGCCGATGCCGCGCATGACCAACACCTATATGACCTCGGGCGACACGCCGCCGGAAGAGATCATCGCCTCGGTCAAGAAAGGCATCTATGCCGTCTCCTTCGGCGGCGGCCAGGTCGACATCACCTCGGGAAAATTCGTGTTCGGCTGCACCGAGGCCTACATGATCGAGGACGGCAAGGTGACGCAGCCGATCAAGGGCGCGATGCTGATCGGCAACGGCCCTGACGCGATGCACCGCGTGACCATGATCGGCAACGACATGAAGCTCGACAACGGCATCGGCATGTGCGGCAAGGCCGGACAGGGCGTGCCTGTGGGCGTCGGCCAGCCGCATCTGAGGATGAACCAGATGACGGTGGGCGGCACCAGGGTTTGAGGCGGCAATGAGGTGAGCCATGATGGCCGGCCCCGAAAAATTCGGAACGACCGTCTCGACCAAGGGGCGAGTGAGCCTGCCCGCCGCGATCCGGAAACGGAGGGATTGGGGTGTCGGGACGCGCTTGCAGGTCGAAGATACGCTGCACGGCGTTCTTTTGAGGCCGGTGCGGGCTTTACCCCGACGCAGCCGGAGGACGTGTTTGGTACCCTGCCTCACAACGGCGGGCCGAAGACGCTGGAACAGATGGACGCTGGCGTCCTTGCCGAAGCGCAGCGGCGCAACGCAAGCGATTGATACCACCGCTGAGGAAGCCTAGCGATCTCGCCGGACGCGTACACAACCATGTTAGGAAATTATTAATTGTTTAGTTGATCCCACCGCCGTTTCCGCCTTAACTCGTCGCCAGTCTTCTCGTTGCGGTGGTGTTTGGCAGTGTTGCGTTCCCCTGGCGTCCTGACCTCTTCCTTCCTTCTTGGCCTTGCTTCGTTGATCGGTGCTACTTCGCTATCTGCCGGAACGGCAGTGGCGCAGACGACATTATTTAAGCAGCCGTCGACGCAGCCTTCCGCGGATACGGTGCGCTCCGCCTCGGTCGGCGGACGCACCAGCATTCCCTACGGCTGGGTCGATTTCTGCCACCGCCGGCCGAAAGAGTGCAATGTGCCCGCCCTGCCGGCCACGAACGTCAAGCTGACCGCGCAGAACCTGCGCATCCTCAAGCGGATAAACCAGAAGGCGAACGGCTCCATCAAGCCCGTCAGCAATTACGAGCATTGGGGCACGATGATGGACCACTGGGACTATCCGGTGGACGGCAAGGGCGACTGCAAGATCTACGCGCTCTACAAGCGCAAGCTGCTCATGGAAGCGGGATTTCCCCGGCAGGCACTGCTCATGACGGTGGTGCGCGACCTCAACAATGAAGGCCACACCATCCTGACGGTAAAGACGGACAAGGGCGATCTCGTCCTGGACAATCTTGTCGATGAAGTCCGGCCCTGGGACGCGACCGGCTATTATTTCCTTAAACGCCAGTCGCAGCAGAACCCGAACATCTGGGTGTCGATCAACCAGCGCGGCGGCACGCCGAAACGCATGACGCCAAACTCGTAGGCCAAGTCAACGAAACGATCCGCCTTTGACGGGCTGACGCGGTGCAGACCGGCGATCCCCTTCGCGCAAAGTTAATGGGCCGGAAAGTCCGGCCCATGAGTAGCTGCCCGACGGCCTACTGCTGGCAAGCCGGTTCGCCCGGCTGTCCGCAAGCCTGCTTCTTCTTGAGCTGCTGCGGCGGCTGCTCCTGCGGGACGCGCCGCTCTTGTATCTGCGGTCTCGGCTGCTCCTGCGGGACACGCCGCTCTTGCATCTGCGGTCTCGGCTGCGCGCGGAATTCCGGCTTCGGCTCCGATCTCTGCGGCCGCAGCACCTGCTCGCTCGGCCTTTCCTGCCTGAACTGGCGCTGTGCATTCTCATTCGGCCTGTTGACCTTGAAGTTGCGCTGGACGTTGACCTCCGGACCGGCGGTTCCCTCCTCGCTGTTCGGCAGCCTGCGGAGCTTCCTGCCTCTGTCGACCCTGTTGGCCGAGCCTTGATCCGGTTCGACAAAGGACTCGCCGCCCGACAAATCCCTGCGCAGCAGCTTTCTCGGTTTGCCGATGTTCTGGTCGGAGAGCTCGTTCGGATTGTTCTTCCTCAGCCGCTCCTGCACGCTCGGGCGATTTTCGGCCGGCGCACCGTTGACAGTCGGCAGCTTGCGGAACTTCCGGCCCTTCTCGTTTCCGCTGGGCGTGCCCTGTTCGTTCGGTTCGACAACGGACTGGCCGGCGGACAATTCCTTGCGCCTCAGCTTTTTCGGTTTGCCGGTGTTCTGGTCGGAGAACGCGTTCGGATTGTTCTTCTCGACCTTCTCCTGCGCGCTCTGCCCGTTTTCGGCCGGCGCACCGTTGACGGTCGGCAGCTTGCGGAACTTCTTGCCCTTCCGCTGATCCGTGCCCTGCTCT
>NZ_JAVIIW010000051.1:0-51134 GCF_033977205.1 Mesorhizobium album
CCGTATCGTTGCCGCCGACGGTGTAGACGATGTCGTCGCCGTCCGTGGCGGGCAGTGTCAAAGGCGTGTCGTCACCCGGCGTGCCGACAATCACCTTGAAATTGCCGGCCACGAAATCGTCTTTCGTCAGTTGGATGGGAGAAGTGCCATCCAACTGGACGACCAGGTCGGTCCCGTCGAGTTCGAAATTGCCGTTGGTGTCCCCGTAAAGATATGTGTGGCCGTTGAGTTCCTTCCACCAAATCTGTGAAAAGCCTGGGCCTATATCGCTTCCCTGCAAGACACCATAAGGAGTGACTACACCGATGAACTGGTCTCCAAGTGTTCCGGTAAAAGCAGCTCCCAGTTGCCCCATGAACACCAGTGGCCCGCCGTCATAATTGCCAGGGGAACCACGCGCCACCGAGAGATCGAGCTTGTCGCCGTCGGACTGATTGAAGTCTGTGATCGTGTCGTGCTCGGCAAACGTCGATGCGGAGGCCGTCAAGATGCGGAAGACATCGGCTTCTGTGCCGCCTGTCAGCGTGTCAGCGCCAGCTCCGCCGTCGAGCGTATCGGTGTCTGCACCACCTTGCAGTATGTCGTCGCCTGTCCCGCCTAGCAGGGTGTCATTGTTCTTATCACCGTAAAGCTGGTCGGCACCGTCATTGCCCACGAGCACGTCATCGTCATCGCCCCCGTGGAGTTCGTCGTGGCCATTATCCCCATAGAGTGTGTCGTTTCCAGCGTCGCCAAACAGCTTGTTGATTGCGGTGTCACCATTCCCAAACGCGTCCACACCGCCGATGAGAATGTCGGCGTTATCGCCGCCATGCAGCGTATCGGCACCAAAGCCACCAACAAGGGTGTCGCTGCCTTCATCACCGTTCAGGGTGTCGTCGTTGCCCTCGCCATAGAGCTGGTCGCCATCAAGGCCGCCATTGAGCGTGTCCATCCCGTCGCCGCCGTAGATGGTGTCGCTACCTGCAAGACCGTCAACCGTATCGTTGCCGCCGACGGTGTAGACGATGTCGTCGCCGTCCGTGGCGGGCAGTGTCAAAGGCGTGTCGTCACCCGGCGTGCCGACAATCACCTTGAAATTGCCGGCCAGGAAATCCCCCGCGGTGAGTTGAATGGGCGCAGAGCCATCCAATTGTACGACTAAGTCTTTTCCGTCCAGTTCAAAATTACTGTTGATGTCAGCGTAAAGATATGCGTGGCCGCCGATTACCTTCCACCATACTTGCGAGAACCCCGCACCAATATCGCTTGCCTTCAAGCCATCGGTGCGAATGAACTGGTCCCCAAGTGTCCCGGTGAAAGTGGCTTCCAATTGACCCATGAAAACCAGTTGACCGCCATCGTAGGAGCCGGGGCCGCCCCGTTCCACTGATAGATCGAGCTTGTCTCCCTCAAGCTGATTGAAGTCGGTCACCACATCAATGCCGGCCAGATTCGAGTCGCTTGCGCTGAAGAACCTGAAAACGTCGGCTTCTGTGCCGCCTGTCAGCGTGTCAGCGCCAATTCCGCCGTCAAGCGTATCTGTCCCTGCACCGCCTTGCAGTATGTCATCGCCTGACGCGCCAAGTAGAGTGTCATTCTCACCGTCGCCAAAAAGCTGATCAGTCCCGCCATTGCCGGAGAGCGTATCAGCGCCATCGCCACCATGGAGCTCGTCGGCCCCACCATCCCCATAGAGTGTGTCGTTTCCAGCGTCGCCAAACAGCTTGTTAATTGCGGTGTCGCCGTTCCCAAATGCATCTACACCACCCATAAGCGTGTCATCGTTCTCGCCGCCATGCAGTGTGTCGGCGCCCAAGCCGCCAACAAGCGTGTCAGTGCCTTCATCACCGTTCAGGGTGTCATCGCCCGACCCGCCGTCCAGCGTATCGTTGTTTAGCCCTCCGTTGAGCGTGTCGCTCTCGTCGTCCCCGAAAAGCTGATCGTCGCCGAGACCTCCGTTCAGCGTATCGACGCCATCGCCGCCGTGCAGCTGGTCATTGCCATCGTTACCATCCAGGACATCATCCCCGCCCTGACCAAAGGCAATGTTGCCGAGGGAAGTGCCCTCATAGGAATCGGACTGATCCGTACCGCGATAGACTATCAGCGAGTCAGAGAAGTCGGCGGCGACGAGCTTTGCATTGGGATCGCTGGTGGTCAGGTGAATGAGCATGTCCTGCTCGCCGAATTGGCCGTCGTCATCGGCGTCGACCCAAATTTCGATGCCCGACCAGCTTCCGATGGTCGTCCAATGCCAAGAAATATCGGCGAACCCATCGGGCGACATGAATGAACCCGACGGCACGCCTGGCGTATAGCTGAACTGGAGCTGTTCCGAATTGAAGGCTAGCGGTAGGTTGCCGTAGAAACTGGGCAGGTCGATTTGGTCGCCGCCAGCTACGCCCAATCCCTCGAAATCAGTGATTGTGTCGACCGTCGAGGGTGCGGACTCGCTGCGCGGAATCCCGAATCCGAATCTGTAAACGTCGTTGCCACCGCCACCGGTCAACGTGTCAGCGCCAAGACCGCCTTCGATAATGTCGGCGCCTCCACCACCGGAGATGGTGTCGCTGCCGTCACCACCCACCAAGGTATCGCCACCTGCACCCCCAGTAAATGTATCCGATCCGTCGCCGCCAATCAGGTGCAGACTACCCGAAGAAACCGAACTGCCATCAACGATCAGTTGATCATTCTGACCTTCAGCCGAACCGTCAACCGCGAGAGTTCCGGCCAACGCGCTCGAAACCGCCTCGTTGCTCAACGTTAGATTGAATGTTCCCCCGCCCTGATAGACGATATCTTCGACCTCTGTAATCGTCGTTGGTGAAAGTGTGACTGACAGACTGCCGGAAACGATCACCGTGTCGTTGCCGGCGCCGCCATCTATGGCATCGGTCGGATCTAGGTGATCTCCCACGACGATCGTGTCATCCCCGCCGCCGGCCGTTACAGTTTCCGTACCGCTGTTTCGAAAATAGAAATAGTCGGCTTGGTCTGACCCCGTCAGCTGGTTAGAAGTATCAAAACGCACAACACTGCCGTCGGCGAACGCGAAATTTGCATCCAGCAGTTCTTCTATAGTTACAGCAGCGAGCGTGACCGTAGTGCCATTGCAAGTCACTGCCACATCCGGGCCAAGCTGCGTGAGCGTCATCTCGCCTGCAGAGAACACTCCATCGAAAATTATCTGATCCTCTGAAAAGGAGAACGAAACTGTAGTTCCAGCCGCATCGGAAAAATTGATGGTGTTACCCATTATTGCCTCCCCAATTACTTATCCAGAGCTTTAGCCGGCGGATGTTCATACTCCGATTTCTTGCCGACATCTGAGCAAGAAGCGGATGGAATTTTCTATGGAGACGGTGTATCGGAGCAGGGCCTATGTGAGCGCCGTAAACCCAGCGGCGGGTCCCTGAAAGGCGGCGATTTCAATATAGAGGCTGCGACCGATCTATTCTGGTCGAAGACTCTTAAGACGATTGTCGGGAGTTGATGCTCGAAGCCGTTTGCGGCCGTCGTATTGGTTTTGGGCAATCTCCCCGCCATTGTACGCCCCTGACAACACCATGGGGTTTTACCCGGCGATGGGAGTAGCCCGAAGTTTGGCGGCTAGCCCGCCTCTGGGCAACAAGTAACCCTCTTCAGGCGGCTGAAGAGCCACCCAAATCTTATCTCCGCAGCTGCCCTTTTTTGGGTAGCTTCCCCAGTTTTCCTTTACATTAGCCATATCTTATTTAGAGCCGATAGTCCAATACTTAATTCGGAAAGTGCTCGGGTTTTTGGAAGGCGATCGACCCCTTGCCCACGTCTCTAACAGTACTGTCCGTCGCACCCACAGCAGCAGGCGTGAGATACTTATTGACGCGAGTTCGTCGGTCGTCGCGGTCCATTTCCCAGGTGACGACCTGACCCAAAGGGGTCATGCGCCTCTCACGCAGCCACAGTATAGTTCCTTCGCCACCTTGCGAGCGAACTTCAAGCTGGCGTTCTTTCAACCAAGAGCATGGGCGGGCACGACCACGGAGGCGGCGATCGTCGAGACGCTGAAATCGCTCGCCGGCCGCCGCACGACGATCGTTCGGTGACGACCTGGTGATCCTGGAGCATGGCAGGGTGAGGAAGCAGGCGCCATTTGCGGCGGTGAGGACAGACGCAGAAGACGGAGATGAGATGCTTCGTGCCCATGCTGAGAGCAGTGGCCGGAAGCCACGAGGGCAGACTTTGGGTGCATCAGACATCGAAAGACCGGCCTCCGTCCGGCACTCCATGTTCAGCCCTTCGCCGCTCGGTTCGGCTACTACGACTTCTGCTGACTTCTGCCGCCCCATCCCGGCGCCTCTCGACGCCGGTAGCACACCTGAAACCAGGGGCAGGTCGGCAGCTCTCCCAGGGTAAGACGCGTGACCTTCGTGCCATATACCTGTCGCATCTACGCCCGCACCCTCCGGGTGATATCGGGCTTCGGGTCTTTACGCCCCCTCGCCCGGATGCGGACGCCTCATATGCGCTTCCTGTTCGTCAGGCCGGCACTTTGCTTACAGCTTCCTTCGGACCTCGCCTCGCGACGACGCCCTTGCTGTTCGGCTAGACGTTATGACCGTGGTGTGAGCGGCGGCCCGCCCTTAGTCTTTGCAGCTGTAAGCAAACGAGGGTTGCGCGGGCAGTGCCGAGCCGAGCCTCAAGCAAAGGAAGGACGGGCCATGAAGCAGGATAACGTTTTTTACGTCGGTGTCGATGTGTCGAAGGCCAAGCACGCGATTGCGATTGCCGAGGGCAGCCGGGAGGGAGAGGTCCGCTATTTCGGCGAGATCGAGGCGACGCCGGCGGCAGTGGAGCGGTTCGTGCGCAAGCTGGAGAAGAAGCATGCTTGTTTGCATTTTTGCTATGAAGCCGGCCCGACCGGTTACGGGCTCTATCGCCAACTCGTCGAACTCGGTCACCGCTGCGACGTCGTCGCAGCCTCGCTGATCCCCAAGCGGCCGGGCGAGCGCGTCAAGACCAACCGGCGCGATGCGGTCAGCCTGGCGCGGCTGTTGCGGGCGGGCGAACTGAAGGGCATCTGGGTTCCCGACACCGTGCATGAAGCGGTGCGCGATCTGGTGCGGGTGCGGGCTGCAGCGAGCGAAGACCTGCGCAAGAAGCGCCAGCAGATGCTCTCGTTCCTGCTGCGCCACGGCCGCGTGTTTACTGGCCAAAAAAATTGGAGCCGGGCCCATGCCCGCTGGCTGGCGGCGCAGAAGTTCGACCATCCGGCCCAGCAGATCGTCTTCCAGGACCAGGTCGACGTGATCACCGATGCGCAGGCTCGGCTGGAGCGGCTGGATGCGCAGTTGGCCGAGCTGGTGCCGAGTTGGTCGATGGCGCCGGTGGTGGCGGCCTATCAGGCGCTGCGTGGTGTGTCCTTCATCGTCGCCGTCACCTTTGTCAGCGAAGTCGGCGATGTCCGCCGCTTCGACAATCCGCGCCAGCTGATGGCCTTTCTCGGCCTGGTGCCCTCGGAGCGCTCGACCGGCGAGACGGTCAAGCGCGGCGGCCTGACGCTGGCCGGCAATCGCCGCGCCCGCCGCGTCCTGATCGAAGGCGCCTGGGCCTACCGCTATCCCGCCAGGGTGAGCGAGACCATTCGCGTCCGGCTCGAGGGTCTGCCGAAGGCGGTGCGCGAGATCGCCTGGAAGGCGCAGACCCGGCTTTGCGCCCGCTACCGGCGCCTGATGGCCGCGGGCAAGAAGGCCCCGATCATCGTTGCGGCGATCGCGCGCGAGATGGCGGCGTTCCTGTGGGCCATTGGCCACCAGGTCGAACCGGTCAACTGAAATGCGGTGCGCTTGCTGTTCATCGAAGGTCAGGATCCCGGTAAGCGTCCCCTTGGCACGGGCGCCGCCGGATTGAGGGGCTCTGCCCGCGCCGGTCTCCGGCGAAAATCACGGGCAGCACGGCGACGGGATGTGGCCACGGTGGGGAATTCCCGCGAACCGCTGCGTGGCTGGGGATATCAGCCCCCAACGCCCGACCGCTAGACAGGGATAGCCCAAGACGAATTACGGAAGTGCGGTAGCCAACCCGCGGATAAGAGTATGATCAACCGTCGTCTTAAAGGCCCATCCCGTCCCCGTGCTGCCCCATCAACGGCAACAAAACCTGTGGCAAAGGCCACAGGGCGGACAAGCCTCATCCATCACCCTTGACCACGGTCATAAGAGCGGTTCCCATCACCAGGGCCCGCAGAGGACTTGCACCTCCAAGTCATCGGCCGGATACCATCCCGGCCAAACGGTGCTTTCACACCACGCGCCATGCCTGGCGCACATAAGAAAAAGGCGTCCAACGGACGCCTTGAAGATGGGATTGCTGTCACAACGGGGCTTGAGCGAATCTGATCCTCAGGGACGAGGAACGGGATTTCTCCCTCAAGTTACACGCGACTATCAGCGCCGTCCCTTAACAAGTCCTTACCTGGGCGCGAAAAAATTTACGAATGTGTACCACTCGTGAAATCTAGGTAAATTCGACCGACACTATTCGTTAACCATGCCAGGCGGCCTAATCAGCAAGCTGCGGCAGGTTCCTGAACAGCTCCAGCGCCTCGGGATTGGCGAGCGCCTCCTTGTTCTTGACGGCGCGGCCGTGGACCACGTCGCGCACGGCGAGCTCGGTGATCTTGCCCGATTTGGTCCGCGGGATGTCGGTCACGGCGACGATCTTGGCCGGCACGTGGCGCGGGCTGGCGCCGGTGCGGATCCTGGCGCGGATGCGCTTTTCCAGATCCTCGTCGAGGCTCACCCCGGCGGCAAGCCGCACGAACAGCACGACGCGCACATCATTGTCGAAATCCTGGCCGATGCAGAGCGCCTCCAGGATTTCCGGCATCTGCTCGACCTGGTTGTAGATCTCGGCGGTGCCGATCCTCACCCCACCCGGATTGAGCGTGGCGTCGGAACGGCCGTGGATGATCATGCCGCCATGCGCCGTCCATTCGGCGAAGTCGCCATGGCACCAGACATTGTCAAAGCGCTCGAAATAGGCCGCGTGGTATTTCTTGCCCTCGAGGTCGTTCCAGAAGCCGATCGGCATCGACGGGAAGGCTTTCGTGCAGACGAGCTCGCCCTTCTCCTGCTTGATCGGCTTGCCGTCGTCGTCCCAAACGTCGACGGCGAGACCGAGACCCGGTCCCTGGATCTCCCCGCTCCAGACCGGCTCTGTCGGCACGCCGAGCACGAAGCAGGAGACGATGTCGGTGCCGCCGGAAATCGAGGCCAGATGCACATCCTTCTTGATGCCGTCATAGACGAAGCGGAAATCCTCCGGCGACAGCGGCGAGCCGGTGGAGGAGATGGTGCGCACGCTTGAAAGGTCGTGGCTCTTGATGGGTTTCAGCCCTGCCTTGCGCACGGAATCGATGAACTTCGCCGAGGTGCCGAAATAGGTCATCTTCTCGGCGTCGGCGAAATCGAACAGCACGTTGCCGTCGGGGTAGAAGGGCGAGCCGTCGTAGAGCAGCAAGGTCGCGCCCGAGGCGAGGCCGGAAACCAGCCAGTTCCACATCATCCAGCCGCAGGTGGTGAAGTAGAAGAAAAGGTCGCCGTCGGAGAGGCCGGCATGCAGGCGCTGCTCCTTGACGTGCTGGATCAGCGTGCCGCCGGCCGAATGCACGATGCATTTCGGAATGCCGGTCGTGCCGGAAGAGAACAGGATGTAAAGCGGGTGCGCAAAAGGCAGCCGCTCGAAGGCGAGCGCCTTGACGGCGAAGGGTGAGAGCACCTCTTCCAGCGCCGCTGCCTCGTCGATGGTGGCGGCGACATCGGAGGACGTGCCGAGATAATCGACGATCAGCACCTTGCGCAGGGTCGCCAGCTTCGCCGCCACCGCCCGGACCTTGTCGGCGACCTCGATCGCCTTGCCGTTATACCAATAGCCGTCGGGCGCGATGAAGACGACCGGCTCGATCTGGCCGAAACGGTCGAGCACGCCCTGTTCGCCGAAGTCCGGAGAGCAGGAGGACCAGACGGCGCCGATCGAGGCGGCAGCCAGCATGGCGGCGATCGTCTCGGGCATGTTGGGCATCATTGCGGCGATGCGGTCGCCCTGCTTGACCCCAAGCGACAGGAAGAGCTGCTGCAGGCGCGAGGTGAGCGCATGGAGCTCGTTCCAGGACAGCCGGCGCTCAACCTTGTCCTCGCCGCGAAAGACGATGGCCAAGCCGCCACCTGTCTTCTTAAGCAGGTTCTCAGCGAAATTGAGCTTTGCGTCGGGAAAGAAGGCGGCGCCAGGCATCTTCTCGCCATCGACGAGAGCCCGTTCGCCCTTGTCACCGAGAAGCCCGCAGAAATCCCAGACCAGGCTCCAGAATCCCTCGCGGTCGTCGATCGACCAGCGGTGCAATTCGGCATAGGTGGAGAAAGCTTCGCCTGATTTCGCCGCCGCTTCCTTCATGAAGGCGGTCATCGGAGCGGAGGCGATCCGGTCCTGCGTCGGCGTCCACAAGGGGGTGTCGGCGGCCATGATCGTTCCTCCCAAAGCGCGTCGCGATTGCGGCAGTCAAGCCTGATATCGCTTGCGTCGTTGTCCCAAAACCGGCGTTCCGTTTCCAAGCCGGACGGGTCTATCGCTTATGCATACCGCGGCGCAGCAGAGCAAGATTTTGTTGGAATTGCGAATACAGATGCGGCGCAAATGCCATCGCAGGGCCATAAAGACTTGAAAAGCGTCGGCGCTCGGTTACACCCGTCGAGCGATTTGTCGGCAATGGAAGCATACGGGGCGAGATGCCATCATCTTTGATCCGGCGCGGGGTATGGGTGATCGGCGTTGCGGTGCTGGTCATCGCGCTCGCCGTCGCCACCCTGCCGCTGATTGCCTCAACCCGCATCGTGCGTGACCGCATCGCCTGGGAATTGAGCGCCTGGAGCGGCTTCAGGGTGACGATCGACGGCTCGCCGCGCATCGAGGTGTGGCCGAAGTTCCGGGCGATCCTCAGCGATGTGACGCTGTCGCAATGGACCGAGACCGACGCGCCGCCGGTGGTTGAAGCCGAGCGCGTCGAGGTCGGCCTCTCGGCCATGGCCGCCCTGCAGGGCGATGTTCAATTCTCGACGGCAAGGCTTGTGCGGCCGACCATCAGGGTCGAGCGCACGGCGAACGGCTTCTATCTGCCGCCGCTGCCCACCGGCGGCCGCATAACGCGCTCGATCGACACCGCGCGCGGCGTAGTCAGCGCGAACCCGCAGAAGCCCGATCTCGGCAGACTGCCTTCCGATCCGTTCGGCATCGTCGAATTCCGCGACGGCCGCATAGTGACCTCGGAGGGCGGCAAGGACACCGAGATCCTGAGCAGCCTCAACGGCCAGGTGAACTGGGCGGCGATGAACAGCGATGCCACACTGACGGCGACCGGGATATGGCGCGGCGAGAGCGTTCAGATCGATTTTTCCTCGGCAAGGCCGCTGGTGCTGTTTGCCGGAGGGGTCGCGCCCGTCACGCTCGCCTTCAAGGCGGCGCCCGCGACCCTCTCCTTCGACGGCGTCGCCTCGATGTCGGAGAACGCCTATCTGGACGGCCAGGCGAAATTCGCCGCTCCGTCGCTGAGACGCCTGCTTGAATGGTCACAGGCCGGCATCGCGCCCAGCGCCGCGATCGGCTCCGTCTCGGTCGCAAGCAAGGTGACGGCCTCGGCGGGACGGGCGAAATTCGAGAGCACGACGGTGGCGCTGGACAACAATCCCGGCATGGGGGCGCTGGATTTCTCATTCAGCGAGGCGCTGCCCGTCATTTCCGGCACGCTTGCCTTCGACACGCTTGACCTTCGATCGTTCCTGTCCGCCTTCACGCCGATCGCGCCGACCGGCCAAGGGGGTCCCGGCGATATCGACACCAGCTTCGCCGACAAGATCAATCTCGATCTCAGACTGTCGGCGGCGCACGCCACTGCCGGCCCCATCCAGCTTGCCGACGTCGCCGCGACCGCGCAGGTCAAGAACGGACTTGCCGTCTTCGACATTTCCGACGCGTCCGCCTTTAACGGCAACATCCAGAGCAGCCTGCGTTTCGACCGCAAGCCGGACGGTACCCAGGTCGAGATGCGGCTCTTGGCATCGAACGTCGACACCGGCGCCTTCGCCACCGCGGCGGGGATGACGCGGCTGGTGCCAGCCGGCACCGGCACTGTCTCGGTCATCCTCAAGGGGCCGGGGAAGGCCTGGGATTCGATCTTCGAGAATGCCGACGGATCCTTCTCGGCAACATTCGGCCCGGGTTCGCTCAACGGCCTCAACCTGCCAGCCTTCCTCAAGCGCAACGAACAGGGCGGATTCTTCGCCCTTGACGACGTCGCCGACGGTTCGCTGCCGATCGACGGCGCCGAGATCAAGGCGAGCATCTCGAAAGGCGTGGCGCGCCTGGACAAGGCCGAGGTCAATTCACAGAAGTACAAGATCTGGCTTTCGGGCATCGCCTCCTATACGGGGCGCGGGCTGGCGCTGTCCGGCGGCATCATTCCGAACGGCCAGCCTGCGCAGCAACAGCCGGCGCAGCAATCAGCCGCCAGCGGTCAGGCAGCGGTGCAGGCGCCGCCGCCGCCAAAGCAGTCGCTGTTCTTCGTCGGCGGCAACTGGAGCACGCCGTTCATCTCGCCGATCAGCCGCGGCGTTTCAGGCCAATAATTTCTGGAAAAGCGCGCAGGCGACTCTCCGTCAGGGATAGGAAGCACAAGGCGCAGGTCGCGCCCGTCCTTTTTCCTCACCCGCGCTGCGCTGCCTGCTCGTCGCGCTGGCGCTGGACCTCACGGCGCTTGTTGGCGATGGAGGCGATGATGACGCCGATCGCAACGACGGCGATCAGAATGGTGCAGGCGGCGTTGATTTCAGGCGTCACGCCGAGGCGCACCTGGCTGTAGATCTTCATCGGCAGCGTTGTGGCGCCCGGGCCCGAGGTGAAGCTGGCGATGACCAGGTCGTCGAGCGAGAGCGTGAAGGCCAGCATCCAGCCGGAGATGATCGCCGGCATGATGACCGGCAAGGTGATCTGGAAGAAGGTTTTCACCGGCGGCGCGCCGAGATCCATGGCGGCTTCCTCCAGCGAACGGTCGAAGGAGACCAGACGCGACTGCACGACGACGGCCACGAAGCACATGGTGAAGGTGATATGGGCGAGCGTGACCGTGAAGAAGCCGCGATCGAGCCCGACAGCCACGAACAGCAGCAGCAGCGACAGGCCGGTGATGACTTCCGGCATGACCAGCGGCGCAAAGACCATGCCGGAAAACAGCACCCTGCCCTTGAAGCGCGTGTAGCGCGTCAAGGTGATCGCGGCGAGGGTGCCGAGCACGGTCGCCACGGTGGCGGAGATGACGCCGACGCGCGCCGTCACCCAGGTCGCGTCCATCAGGCCCTGGTTGTGGAACAGCGACACGTACCATTTGGTCGAGAAGCCGCCCCAGACAGTGACCAGCTTCGATTCGTTGAAGGAAAAGACGATGAGCAGCACGATCGGCAAATAGAGGAAGGCAAAGCCGAGCACGATCGAGGTGATGTTGAAGCGGCTCCAGGTGGCGTTCATTTGCCTTGCTCCTGGGCGCGCGCCTGAGCCTGCTGGAAGAACATGATCGGAACGGTCAGCACCAGGAGCAGGATGACCGCCACCGCCGACGAGACCGGCCAGTCGCGGTTGGCGAAGAACTCGTTCCACAGCGTCTTGCCGATCATCAGCGTCTGCGAGCCGCCGAGCAGGTCCGGGATGACGAACTCGCCGACGGCCGGGATGAAGACCAGCAGGCAGCCGGCGATCACGCCCGGCAGCGACAGCGGGAAGGTGATTTTCCAGAAGGCGCCGGTCGGCGGGCAGCCGAGGTCCTGCGCCGCCTCGATCAGCGAATAATCCATCTTCTCCAGCGAGGAATAGAGCGGCAGCACCATGAAGGGCAGGTAGGAATAGACGATGCCGATGAAGATCGCCGTGTAGGTGTTGAGGATGACCAGCGGCTGGCTGACGATGTGCAGCGACAGAAGGACCTGGTTGAGCAGGCCCTCGGGCTTGAGGATGCCGATCCAGGCATAGACGCGAATCAGGAACGAGGTCCAGAACGGCAGGATCACCAGCATCAGAAGGGTCGGGCGCACCGTCGCCGGCGCGCGCGCCATGCCATAGGCGATCGGATAGCCGACGATCAGCGTCAGCACCGTCGAGATCGCCGCGATGATCAGGCTCGTCACATAGGCGTTGAAGTAGAGCGCGTCCTGGGTCAGCCAGGTGTAGTTGTCGAAGTTCAGTTCACGGAAACCGGCGAGGAATCCGGAAACGCCGTCGCTGAAATCGAGCACGGGCGTGTAGGGCGGCATCGAGATCGCCGTCTGCGACAGCGAGATCTTGAAGACGATGATGAAGGGAACGAGGAAGAAAAACAGCAGCCAGAGATAGGGAATGATGATGACGAGGCGGCCGACGAAGCCCTTCGCCAGCCTGGTTGGCAACGCGGCTGCGGTTTCGGCCGACGGAGAAGCGGCGGCGGCGATGTTGGTCATGGCGCCCTCCTACCTGGTCAGCACGACGCCGGCGTCCGGCCGGAAGGAGACCCAGGCGCGGTCGTTCCAGGTCAGCGGATCCTCGCTGACACGGGCGGCGTTCAACGCGCTGGCCCTCACGATCTGCCCGTCGTCAAGCCTGACATGATAGACGGTCATGTCGCCGAGATAGGCGACATCGTAGACCTCGCCCTCCAGCGCGTTGACGGCGTCAGCCGGTTTCTTCGACGAAACCTTGATCTTTTCCGGCCGGATCGCGAAGACGATGTCGGCGCCGGCATTGGCATCGCCGCCATTGTCGACGAGGATCTGAGCGCCGGTCGCGCCGGTGATGCGCGTCGCGCTGGCCGTCCGCTCGGCGACCTTGCCCTCGAACAGGTTCACATTGCCGACGAAATGCGCCACGAAGCGCGAGGTCGGCGCCTCGTAGATTTCCGCCGGGGTCGCGACCTGCATCACCTCGCCCTTGTCCATGATGGCGATGCGGTCGGCCATGGTCATGGCCTCTTCCTGGTCGTGGGTGACGACGACGAAGGTGAGGCCAAGCTCCTGCTGCAGGTCCATCAGCTCGAACTGCGTCTCCTCGCGCAGCTTCTTGTCGAGCGCGCCGAGCGGCTCGTCCAGAAGCAGGACCTTCGGCCGCTTGGCGACCGAGCGGGCAAGAGCGACACGCTGGCGCTGGCCGCCGGAAAGCTGGTGCGGCTTGCGCTTGGCGAACTGCTCGAGCTTGACCAGCCTAAGCATCTCGGCGACGCGCTTTTCGATATCCGGCGCCGGCATGCCTTCCTGCTTGAGGCCGAAGGCGATGTTCTTTTCCACAGTCATATGCGGAAACAGCGCATAGGACTGGAACATCATGTTGACCGGCCGCTTGTAGGGCGGGATGCCGCGCAGGTCCTGGCCGTCGAGCAGGATGCGGCCGGCCGTCGGCTCCTCGAAGCCGGCGAGCATCCTCAGCAAGGTCGACTTGCCGCAGCCCGAGGCGCCAAGCAGCGCGAAGAACTCACGCTCGAAAATGGTCAGCGACAGGTTGTTGACGGCGGTGAAGTCGCCGAACTTCTTGGTCACCCTGTCGAACTGAATGTACGGCTTGGCGCTCGGATCATTCCACGGCGCGAAATCCCTGCGGATGCTGCCAAGCGATTTCATGTCCCCACTCCGGTTTTGTTCGAAAGCGGTTCATCGTTTCAAAGAAAACGCAGAACCGCTCCATCTGTTTTGTTGTGCCGCAATTCCTGGCGGAGCCCGCCGGCACTTTTTCTGGAATTGCCCCGAAGAAAACGACCCCGGCAGTTGACTGCCGGGGTCGCGTCTCAATGCTTATTGGCCGGTGACGATCTTGGTCCATGTGCGCGTGATGACGCGCTGTGTCTTGGGATCGTACGGCTTCACGGTATAGAGCTTCTTGGTCGTCTCCTCGTCGGGATAGACCGAAATATCTTCCAGCAGTGCCTTGTCGACGAATTGCTGCGAGGCTTTGTTGCCGTTGGCGTAAAGCACGTAGTTCGACGACTTGGCGATGACTTCAGGCGTCATCAAGTAGTTGATGAACTCATGCGCCTCGGCGACGTGCTGCGCATCGGCCGGGATCGCCATCTGGTCGAACCACATCTGGGCGCCTTCCTTCGGCACCGAATAGCCGATCTCGACGCCCTGCTTGGCCTCCTGGGCGCGGTTGCGGGCCTGAAACACATCGCCCGACCAGCCGACCGCCAGGCAGATATCGCCGTTAGCGAGCGCATTGATGTATTCGGAGGAATGGAACTTGCGGATATAGGGCCGGACCTTCAGCAGCGCTTCCTCGGCCTTGGCGATGTCGTCGGGCGAGGTGCTGTTCGGATCGAGGCCGAGATATTTCAGCGCCGCCGGAATGATGTCGGCCGGCGAATCCAGCACATAGACGCCGCAATCCTTCAGCTTGGCGAGGCTGTCCGGATTGAAGAACACGTCCCAGCTGTCGATCTTGTCGGTGCCGAGTGCGGCTTGCACCTTCTTGGTGTTATAGCCGAGGCCGACCGTGCCCCACATGTAGTTGACCGAATATTCATTGCCCGGATCGTACTTGGCGGTGCGGTCCGAGATCACGTCCCACATGTTGGAGATGTTCGGCAGCTTCGACTTGTCGAGCTTCTGGAACACGCCGGCCTGGATCTGGCGGGCCAGGAAGTTGGCGCTCGGCACGACGACATCGTAGCCGCTGCCGCCGGCCAGCAGCTTCGTCTCCAGGATCTCGTTGGAATCGAAGGTGTCGTAGACGACCTTGATGCCCGTTTTCTTGGTGAAGTCTTCGATGATCGAGCTGTCGATGTAGTCCGACCAGTTATAGACGTTGACGACGCGGTCCTCGGCGTGGCCGCCTATGGTGAAAAGCGTCAGAAATGCCGAAGTTGCCGAAAGCCAGAGCGCTTTGCGGATCATGCTGTTCTCCTTTGGTGAGTATTCCCCTGCCGGCCTGTCGCGGCGTGAGCGCAGAACGGCATTTGGTTGAGATCGTTGGGATGTCCGGAGGGCGACAAGTGCGATCCGCTGGTGCCATGCCGGATCGTTGAGTAGCGGCTGCAGCCCTTAACCTCCCCCCGGGAAGGTATCAGAGCGGCGTCAGCGGCGTTCGCTGCGGCGTAAACAAAAATATGACTTTGCGGTCCGGCCCCGGTGGGGCCGGCGGAGACACTTGGCAAGATACGCCTGTCTTGTTGTTGCCGTGATCGCAGCCTGCCCGCCCGGTGACGGGGTTGTCAATGGGGAAGACTCCCGAGCGTCAATTGGGAGACGGCAGGCCGGTGATGCCCGGCCGCTCGGGGCGCGTCTGCCGCTTGAATTCAAATGCGATATGGACAAGCAGCGCGGTGACGACGACCGCGCCGCCGATGATGGTGCGCACCGACGGCACCTCGGAATGGACGAGCCAGACCCAGATCGGGCCGAGGATCGGCTCGAAAGTGCCGAGCAGCGCCGCGACGGCGGCAGGCACGAGACGCGCGCCCATCGCGAAGAAGGCAAGGCCGACGCCGAGATTGATGACGCCGAAGGCGAAGAGAAAGCCCATGTCGCGCCCGGAAACGGCGAATTCCGACGCCTGCGATGCGGCAAAGGCGCCGGCAAGCAGGGTGGCGAGGCAATTGGCCGGCACCATGCGCACATGGGCAAAGCGCCGGGTGATCACAGTCGCGACCGAGAACATCACCGCGATCAGCAGCGCCAGCCCGTCGCCGATCGGCGAGACGGCGCCGCCGAGGGATTCCGAGACCATGATGGCGACGCCGGTGATGACGGCGGCAATGGCGATCCAGGTGGCGAGGCTCACACGTTCGCGAAACAGCAGCCAGGCAAGCAAGGCTGCCAGCAGCGGCACGCCGGCCTGCATCAACAGGATGTTGGCGACCGTCGTGTAGGCGAGCGCCACCACGAAGCTCGTCGAGGCGGTGGCGAAGCAGAAGGCGACGCCGAGCCCGGGCAGGCCCATGTCGCGGAAGAGCTTCAAGGTGCCGCGCCAGCCGTCGCGCCAGAGCATGAAGGCAATGAGGAAGGCCACCGCCCACAGCGAGCGCCAGAACACCACGGTCCAGCTGTCGCCGACATGGATGAAGCGGGCGATGGTGCCGCCAAAACTCCACATCAGCGCCGACAGGAAGACCAAGAGCATGCCGATCCGCTCCTCGCGCGGCGAGACGACAGGCAAGGCGATGCGAGGCGAAGCGGTATCGGACATGGACACGACTGTCAGCGGGTTGCGGGCGGCACAATCCAGCGGGGACGACAAGACCCTGGCCCATTCGCGTAGCGCAAAGGCGAGCGCCCGGCGTGATCCAGCAACCGCTGAAATGTGGGACAAAGCCACGCGTTTTTCACCCAAAACGCTGCGGCACTATCCCTGGAAATCGAAGGCGCTGAGGCCCGTCACCATCTCGTCGAGGCCGAGCGGGCGGGTGACGGGCGGCTCGGCGCGCGCCAGGCACCCGACGCGCTCGCACAGCCTGCAGGCCGGACCGACCGGCGTTGCGAATGCCGCGCCCTGCGCGGTCTTGCCGGCGGCCGGCCCGGGCAGCGCCGCGCTGTAGACGATCTCGTCGCGAAAGCCGATGTCGCAGCCGAGCAGAAGCGCGGTGCGCCGCGGGCGCTCCGAGAAGGCGCCTTGCGGCCCTTCGAGCGTGTGGGCGATGCAGAGGAACTCTGCGCCGTCGGGCATTTCCACCGCCTCGACCAGAATCCGGCCCGGCTGCGAAAAGGCGGCATGGACGGGGAGCTTCGGGCAGGCGCCGCCGAAGCGGCTTTGCGGATAGCCCTGGCTGCCCGCCTTGCGGAAGCGGTTGCCGGCATTGTCGACCTCCAGCATGAAGAACGGCACGCCAGAGGCGCCCGGCCGCTGCAGCATGGTCAGGCGATTTGCCGCCTGTTCGAAGGACACGCCGAAGCGGGAGCGCAAAACGTCGATGTCGTAGCGGGCGCGGACGGCCGCCGCATGAAAGGCCTGATAGGGCATCATCAGCGCGTGCGCGGCATAGCGGCCGAGCTCGAAGCGGGCGAGCCGGCGTGCCTCGTCGGTGCCGAGCTTCAACGCCTGGATCTCGGCCGCCACGGCCACCGTCATGCGCATCAGGCTCGCTTCCATGGCGACTTCGCGCAGCTGATCGAAGGGGGACAGCCGCTCGGACAGGAAGAGGCGCTGCGAGTGGCGGTCATAGCGCCTGCGCCAGTTCGGCATGGTGGCGACCGGCAGCACCTTGACGACGATGCCGTGCTCGCGTTTCAGCCAGGCCTTCAGCGCGCCGAACAGGTCGTCGCCGGGATCGAGCACCGAGGTGAAGGCCTCCGCCTCTTCCTCGAGCGCCGCAAAGTGATTGGGCCGCCGTTCCAGCACCTCGTGCACCTCGTCGACCGGCAGGCGCGTGCCGGACAGCGCGGTCGCCCGGCCCTCCCGCGCCAGAAGCTCGTTGAGGTCCGACAGCCGCTCGGCCTGCTCGCGATAGGCGCGAAACAATTTCACCATCGCGGCGGAAGCGTTCGGCGCGATCTCGGCGAGGTCGATCAGCTCCTGGTCGCCTGGGAGCTCGCCGGCCAGCAGCGGATCGCCGAACACCTCCTTCAGCGCCGCGATCGATCCTTTGGTCTCGCCCTGCAGTTCGTGCGGGTCGACCTTGTAGACAGCCGCCAGCTTGAGGATCAGCTGCACCGTCAGCGGCCGCTGGTTGCGCTCGATGAGGTTGAGATAGGAGGGCGAGATGCCCAGCCCTTCGGCCATCGCCGTCTGGGTCAGGCCCTTGGCGTTGCGA
Source organism: Mesorhizobium album (assembly GCF_033977205.1). Taxonomy (NCBI): domain Bacteria; kingdom Pseudomonadati; phylum Pseudomonadota; class Alphaproteobacteria; order Hyphomicrobiales; family Phyllobacteriaceae; genus Mesorhizobium; species Mesorhizobium album. The sequence goes on from NZ_JAVIIW010000051.1 coordinate 17,768, forward strand.
AGCCGGCGGATGCGCGGCCCGGCAAAGATTTTCTGGTCGGCCAATCGACTGTCCTTGACAAGATTTTACATGAAGTCGGGCGCGCGCTGCGCACCTGACCTTTACAATCGTGACAAATTTACACTGCCGACCTGTCAAACACAACACAGATTTTCCCTTATTTTCGCGGAAAAACCTTGGTTTTCCTAGCTCTTTTCGCGCCGCAATGTAAATGATGTCACACACCGGCGGCCCGGAACATCTTCCCAAAGGGGGCCGCTCGAAGAAGCGAGAACGATCTGGAGCAACCGATGACTGATTTTTACAACCTCGTCCCCTCCGCGTCGGAAGGCCGTTTCGACGGCATAGAGCGCCCCTACTCGCCGGAGGATGTGAAGCGGCTGCGCGGCTCGGTCCAGATCCGTCAGACGCTTGCCGAAAATGGTGCGAATAGGTTGTGGAAGCTCATCCATGAGGAAGACTTCGTCAATGCGCTCGGCGCCATGTCCGGCAACCAGGCCATGCAGCAGGTCAGGGCCGGCCTGAAGGCGATCTATCTGTCGGGCTGGCAAGTCGCGGCCGACGCCAACACAGCGTCCGCCATGTATCCGGACCAGTCGCTCTATCCGGCCAATGCGGCGCCGGAGCTGGTCAAGCGCATCAACCGCACGCTTCAGCGCGCCGACCAGATCGAAACGTCCGAGGGCCAAGGGCTTTCGGTCGACACCTGGTTCGCGCCGATCGTCGCCGACGCCGAGGCCGGCTTCGGCGGGCCGCTCAACGCCTTCGAGATCATGAAGGCCTTCATCGAGGCCGGCGCCGCGGGCGTCCATTACGAGGACCAGTTGGCATCAGAGAAGAAATGCGGCCATCTCGGCGGCAAGGTTCTGATCCCGACCGCGGCCCATATCCGCAACCTCAACGCGGCGCGGCTTGCTGCCGACGTGATGGGCACGCCGACGCTGGTCGTCGCGCGCACCGACGCGGAAGCGGCGAAGCTCCTCACCTCGGATATCGACGAGCGCGACCGGCCTTTCGTGGATTACGACGCGGGCCGCACGGTGGAAGGCTTCTACCATGTGAGGAACGGCATCGAGCCCTGTATCGCGCGCGCCGTCGCTTACGCGCCGCATGCGGACCTGATCTGGTGCGAAACCTCCAAGCCTGATCTTGAGCAGGCGAAGAAGTTCGCCGAGGGCGTGCGCAAGCATCATCCGGGCAAGCTGCTCGCCTACAACTGCTCGCCGTCGTTCAATTGGAAGAAGAACCTGGACGACGCGACCATCGCGAAGTTCCAGAAGGAGCTCGGCGCGATGGGCTACAAATTCCAGTTCATCACGCTCGCCGGCTTCCACCAGTTGAACTTCGGCATGTTCGAACTGGCCCGCGGCTACAAGGACCGCCAGATGGCGGCCTATTCGGAACTGCAGCAAGCCGAGTTCGCGGCGGAGGCCCACGGCTACACCGCGACCAAGCATCAGCGCGAGGTCGGCACCGGCTATTTCGATGCCGTCTCGATGGCGATCACCGGCGGCCAGTCTTCGACCACAGCCATGCATGAATCGACCGAGCACGCCCAGTTCAGGCCGGCGGCCGAGTAAAAACGACAATATAAGAGGAAACGCCCAACGGGCACTTATTTCGAGGAGAAGAGCAATGGCGTCGATAAGCCGCGTCAAGGAACGGGCCGAGGAACAATCGAGCACGATGAGCGTCGATCAGCAGGCGACGATCCGCATGCTCGCCAACGATCTGCACAGACTGAACCAGTCGGTGATGAAGGCAGTCGAGGCAGGCGTGTCCGTGGAACTGGTGCGTTCGGCCAGGCACCATGGCGGGGACGGCAACTGGGGTGATCTTTTGATCCCGGTGATCGTCACCAACCAGAGGAACAGTTGACGTTACGTCAAACAATCTCCGCGAGCGTCTCCCGTGCGCTATACGCTAGGGAGACTATCTTTTTTTTTCGAATTCAATCCGACGTAACGGGTAGGACTTGCGACGAATATTAGCCTTTCTTGTTATATTGTCGTTTTCGACTGTTTCTGCTTGACACCGCTGGCGATCTCGCGCCAATTGCGCTCAGGTTTCAACCCTGCATTGAACCAGAGCGCCCGCCCGCCATGTGCCCCACCGATCGTGAAGATCCTCGAAAACCAATGAACGCGGCGGCCCGGCTGCCTGCGGATCTTTCCAAGGTGCTCGTAGTCGGAAAATCGTCGATCAACAGGGTCGTGGTGTCGAAGATCGTGGAGAAGTCCGGGCTGAGACCGATTTCGGAATCACCCGAGACGGCCGGGAAGGCTCTGGCCGGCCCGGTCCCCGGAACAGTCATCCTTGACGGCGGTCCCAACAACAGCGATTGCGACGGGCTGTTGTCCGGCATCGACGCATTGCGGCGCGCTTCCGGCACGGCGCTGCCCTCGGTGATCCTGCTCTCAACCAGGACTGGCACGCCGGACAGCCTTGGCTTGTCGAGCGTGGTCGACGCGGTGGTTGCCAAGCCGATCACACCCGAGAGACTGCAGCCTGTGATTGATCGCCTGGTCGGCCGCGGCTAGAGCGGTTCACCGTTTCAGGGAAAGGGCGAACCACGCTAGCGCTTAGTCCTTAGGCAATTCCGGACGGAAAACCGCTTCACACTTTTCCTGGAATTGCTCTAGATTGAACGGATTCAGCCGGCCTTCGCGATGACCTCGACGAGCGCCGGCAACTCGCCGAGATCTGTGATCTCGCGAAAACGCGGCGCCGCGACGGGCGCCTCGGCATGTTCGACCGCCCAGGTCAATTCGTGCGGCACATGGATGCCCCAGCCGCCGGCCTCGATGGCGGGGACCACATCGGACTTGAGCGAGTTGCCGACCATCATGCTTTTGTGCGGACCGTCGCCATGCCGGCTGAAGATGCGGGCATAGGTGGCGGCGCTCTTGTCGCTGACGATCTCGACGGCATCGAAGAGGTCGCCCATTCCAGACTGCGCAAGCTTGCGCTCCTGGTCGAAGAGGTCGCCCTTGGTGATCAGCACCAGATGGTAGGAGCCCGCCAGCTTTTCGACCGTCTCGCGCGCATGCGGCAGCGCCTCGATCGGATGGCTGAGCATCTCGCGGCCGGCAGCCAGGATTTCGCCAATGACCGAACCAGGCACCTCACCGTTCGTGATCGCGACGGCCGTCTCGATCATCGACAGGGTAAAGCCCTTGATGCCGAAGCCATAGAGGGCGAGGTTGCGCCTTTCCGCTTCGAGCAGCCTTGCCGCGATATGCTCATGGTCGCCGTGCTCGGCCAGCAAGGCGGCAAAGCGCTTCTCGGTCATGCGGAAAAACTGCTCGTTCTGCCACAGCGTGTCGTCGGCATCGAAGCCGATCGTGGTCAAACGTGGAGCGGACATAGGCAGACCCTTCTTACTTACAGGCTCATCTAGACCTTGTCGCGCTGCACCGCCAGCAGGAAGGCAGTTGCGGCGACACGGATGGACCGCAGTTGGCGTTCGCCTATGGGGCTCTGGCACCTCCCCTTCCCTTCCCCCTCGGCGCCCGGCTATACTTCGAAATCCGCAACACAATCTGGTGAATGATGCCGCCTGAAAAAAGGGAAGTCCGTCCGTCGAGCCGGGGGGGACGCGCACGCACGCCTGCCTTCCTGAAAAGCCAACGCGGTGTGAAAAACTGGAGGGAAGCCAGCGCCTGGCTGGAATGGCGTGGCATCGAGGACATCGAATGCATCACGCCGGACCAGGCCGGCGTTGCCCGCGGCAAGATGATGCCGTCGAAGAAATTCACCTCCAACACCTCCTTGGCGCTGCCTTCTGCGGTATTCATGACGACGATTTCCGGCGGCTATCCGGAAGACGGCAACGGCTTCCACTATCCCGAGGACGACGGCGATCTGAAGCTGCTCCCAGACCTGTCGACACTGACCGTCGTGCCTTGGGAGGAAGACCCGACCGCCGCGGTGATCTGCGACCTCGTCCACCAGGACGGCCGCTCGGTCGAGTTCACGCCGCGCAATGTGCTGAAGCGGGTGCTGGCCGCTTATGACGAGCTGGGCCTGAGGCCAGTGGTGGCGCCCGAGATCGAATTCTACCTGGTGCGCAAGAACCCCGATCCGGACTATCCGCTGACGCCGCCCGTCGGGCGCTCGGGGCGGCCGATCGGCGGCGGCGCCGGCTATTCGATCGCCGGCGTCAACGAGTTCGACGAGCTGATCGATGACATCTACCATTTCTCCGAGCGGCAGGGGCTGGAGATCGACACGCTGATCCACGAGGAAGGCGCCGGCCAGCTCGAAATCAACCTGCGCCACGGCAATCCGATCGAGCTCGCCGACCAGGTGTTCATGTTCAAGCGCACGATCCGCGAGGCGGCGCTGAAGCACGAGATCTACGCCACCTTCATGGCCAAGCCGATCCAGGGGCAGCCAGGCTCGGCCATGCACATCCACCAGTCGGTGATCGACAAGAAGACCGGCCGGAATATCTTCTCGGCCGAGGACGGTTCCGAGACCGACGCGTTCTTCCACTTCATCGGCGGCATGCAGAAGCATGTGCCAAACGCACTTGTGATGCTGGCGCCCTACGTCAACTCCTATCGCCGGCTGACGCAGGCGGCGTCGGCTCCGGTCAACAACAAATGGGGCTACGACAACCGCACGACGGCCTTCCGCGTACCGCGCTCGGATCCGGCAGCGCGGCGCGTCGAGAACCGCATCCCGTCCTCCGACGCCAATCCCTATCTGGCGCTCGCCGCCTCGCTTGCCTGCGGGCTGATCGGCATGAACAACAAGATCAAGGCGGAGCCGCCGGTCCTGACGACCGCAAACGAGGATGAAATCGACCTGCCTCGCAGCCTGCTCGAGGCCGTCGACCTCTTCGAGGCCGATAAGGAGCTCGGCGCCATCGTCGGCAAATCCTTCGCAGCCACTTACGCCGCGATCAAGCGAGCTGAGTTCGAGACCTTCATGGAAGTGATCAGCCCGTGGGAGCGGGAGTATTTGTTGCTGAATGTGTGAGCGGCGACCTCGTCGCGTGAATGGTGAATAGTGAATGGTGAGTAGTTTTATATTGGACGGGTGAACGCAGCCAGCGCGCTTTCGCAAAGCCATTCACCATTCACTATTCATCATTCACTTGCGTTTCACCATTCACTGGCGTTCCCATGCCCTACCAATCCCCCATCTCCCCCGGCCGTTCCTGGTACGAGGATACGGCCGGACCGCGTCCCGAATATCCGGTGCTTGACGGCGATCGCCAGTGCGACGTGGTCATCGTCGGCGGCGGGTTCACCGGGCTGTCGGCGGCCGCACATCTTGCCAAGGCGGGCACGAATGTCGTGCTGATCGACGCGTACCGTTTTGGCGACGGCGCATCCGGGCGCAATGGCGGCCAGCTTGGCACGGGCCAGCGCGCCTGGGCCGAAGAGATGGAAGCTGAGTTAGGGTTCTCCCGCGCCAAGGCGCTGTTCGATCTGGCGGAAGAGGCCAAGTCGCATCTTTTCGACTTCGCGGCGGCCAACAAGATCGAGATCGACTATATGCCCGGTCAGCTGTCGGTGGCGCACAAGAGGCGCTATGTCGACGACTACAAGGCCCATGCGGAAATCATGGCGACCCGTTTCGGCTACCCTCATATTTCCTTCATGGACGCCGACGAGACTGCCGAACGGCTGGGCTCGACGCGTTACTTCGGTGGCACGCGCGATACCGGGACCGGGCATATCCATCCCCTGAAGCTGGTAATCGGTACAGCAAAGGTTGCTGCCACGGCCGGCGCGCACCTGTTCGAGCGGACGCCCTCGACCGGCGTTACCTCCAGCGGCGGCAAGGTGAAGGTGACCACCCCAAAAGGCACGATCTCAGCCGAGAAATGCCTGATTGCCGTCAATGCCTATGGCGGCAAGCTGGAGCCGGTGAGCGCGGCGCACATTATGCCGATCGGCTCCTTCATCGGCGCCACCGTGCCGCTCGGCGCTCAGTCCAAGGTGTTGCCGGGCGGCGAGTCGGTCGACGATTCCCGCTTCGTCGTGCGCTACTTACGCAAGTCGAAGGACGGCAGGCTTCTGTTCGGCGGCCGCGAGGTCTATGCCGTCAACGATCCGAAGGACATCCATATCCACATCCGCCGGCAGATCGCCGAGCTCTATCCGGCGCTGAAGGATGTCGAGATCACCCATGGCTGGGGCGGTTATGTCGGCATCACCCTGCCGAGGAAGCCTTTCGTGCGCGAGGTGATGCCGAAGGTGATCTCTGTGGGCGGCTATTCCGGCCACGGCGTGACGCTCTCGAACTTCTTCGGCAAGCTCTACGCCGAGGCGGTCGCCGGCAACCGCGACCGGCTGAAGCTGATCGAGGACCTGAAGATCCCCGCTTTCCCAGGCGGCCGCCGTTTTCGCGCGCCGCTCCTGTTTCTGGCGCTCAACTGGTTCGCGCTGCGCGACCGGATCTGAAGCCGGACATCAGCAGAAGCGGCTGATTCAACAAGTCCGCTTCCCTTGCGTCACGTTGCAGAATCCTTAACGAAAGCGCAGAATTTCGCAAAAGGGCGCAGTGATGCCATAATCGGCGGCAAAAGATGCCGGTTCTGGGCGATAAACGGGGATTTGCGCGGGCTTGCCCGCTGGAATTTCGGGACCGATGCCGACCACCGCAAACTTGTTTGCGGCACGATCGAAAGAACGTCGGCCCGGTTGTTGGAGGTGGTTTAAGTGAACGTGCCCTTCAGTTTCGGAGCGCCGGAACGACGGCGCTTTGCAGTGCAGTTCGGCTATGACATGCGGCCCTCGTTCTGGCAGGGTCTGCAGTCGAACGCGCATCTGGTGATAGCGGCCGTCGGTACCGTGGCGTTGTTAGGCGTCGCTGCATTGGCGCTTTGGCTGGCCCTGCCGGCCAACGAACGGCAGGCGATCGCGAGCGCAGCACAGGTGCCTGCGGTCCCAGTCAAGACAGCGAAGATCACTCCGGCCGTGGCGAGTGCAGCTGTCTCCATCGCGGCTCCGCAGGCCGCGCGCAAGGCCGATGCGGTTTCACCCGTCACCGCGGCCCGCGAAGCCGCGATTCCCGCGCTGGCGCCCAACAACCCGCGCTGGACCGATCCGGGTGCTGCGCAAGCTTCGGCCTCCGCTGCCGCCAACTCCGCACCCGCCAATGCGCCGACCGAGCAGAAGACCACCAAGACGGCTTTCGCCGAATCCGGTGCCGAGACCGATGCCTCAACCGTGTTGTCCAAGGTCGTGTCGCCCGCGCCGACGGCTGACCAATCAGCGGATGCGAAGAAGCCGGAAGACAAGATGGACGGCGCCCAGACCGCGGCCATACCGGACGCAAAGCCGCAGGTTGCCGAGGCTCAGCCGGCGGCAACCGACGACGCGGCCCAGGATAAGCCGGAGCCTCAGAACGTCGGTGCGGCTGCCAACGGACGGATTCTGCGAGCGGTCACCATGCGCACCGGCCCGAAGAACGGTGCTGCCGCAATCGTCACCGTGCCAGCCAAGGCATCGGTGCAGGTCGTGGGCTGCAAGAAATGGTGCGAGATCATCTACAACGGCAAGCACGGCTGGGTCTACAAGAGCTACGTCAAGACCGGCGCGTGATCCGTTTCCTCGGCTGAGCCAGCCGCAAATGCCGTGAGCCGCCAAGCCGTTTCGCGCTGGAGCGGCAGCTCAGATGCAGCGCCCGCCATCGACCTCCAGCGCCACGCCGGTGATGAAGGCCGCCTCGTCCGAAGCCAGCCAGAGCGCCGCATTGGCGATGTCGAGCGGCGTAGAGAGCCGGCCAAGCGGGATCGAGGCGCGGAATTTCTCGCGGATCTCCGGCGTATCGGCGCCCATGAACTTCTCCAGCATGCCGGTTTCGCCGGCGACTGGGCAGAGGCAATTGACGCGGATGTTCTTCGGCGCGAGTTCGACCGCCATCGACTTGGTGGCGGTGATCGCCCAGCCCTTGGAGGCATTGTACCAGGTAAGGCCCGGCCGGGGCCTGATGCCGGCGGTCGAGGCCGTGGTCAGGATGACGCCGCCGCCCTGCCGATCCATGATCGGCACGACGGCAAGGGCCGCATGGTAGATCGCCTTCATGTTGACGGCGGTGATCAGGTCGAAGGTTTCCTCGTCGACGCTGAGCATGTCGCCGTTGCGATGGGTATAGCCGGCATTGTTGACCATGATGTCGACGCGGCCGAAGGCGCTCTTGGCTGCATAGACCATCTCGTCGAATTCGGAGCGCTGCGAGACATCCGTCTGGGTCCAGATCGCGCGCTCGCCGATTTCTTGCGCCACGCGCTCGGCGCCCTTGGCGTTGAGATCGGCGACGACGACGCGCGCGCCCTCTTCGGCGAAGCGCGTCGCCATGCCCTTGCCGAAACCCGACGCCGCGCCGGTGATGATGGCAACCTTGTTTTCCAGACGCATGGTTTTCCCGCTCATGGAGATCGAGCCTTTAGTTCTGATGCATGTCGTTTACCCAAAACCGCTACGCACTTTTGGGCGACATGCATTTTTCCGATGCATGTCGTTTACCCAAAACCGCTGCGCACTTTTGGGCGACATGCATTGGCTTTCGTCACATTCACGTTCTATGTTGCAGACGCGAACGCTGCCGGAAGCCATCGCTTGCCGACAAGCCTCCCGGTAGCGCCAGTGTCAAGCGCCAGTATCGAGGGGCATGTGTGGACCCAATCAATCTCCAGCGATTGGCCTTTGATGTGACACCTTGGCACTGGACGATTTAAATCGATTAGAATATATCAGCCCCGCTACCGGCGACCGCATCAAATCGGACCGACCATGACCAGCCAGATCATCCCCGTCGACCCTTTCGACTTCATCATCTTCGGCGGCACCGGCGACCTGTCGGAACGCAAGCTTCTGCCCTCGCTCTACCATCGCCAGCGCGACCACCAGTTTTGCGAGCCGACGCGCATCATCGGCACGTCGCGCGCGAAGATGAGCGATGCCGAATTCCAGACCTTCGCCAAGAAAGCGATATCGGACCATGTGAAGCCGGCCGACATCGACCCGAAGGAACTGGACACATTTCTTGCCCGCCTTTCTTATGTCTCGGCGGATGCCACCACCGGCGTCGGCTTCGACAAGCTCAAGAAGGCGATCGGCGACAGCGAGCGCATCCGCGCCTTCTACCTGGCGGTGGCGCCTGCCCTGTTCGGCGACATCTCGCACCAGCTCAGGGAGCACAAGCTGATCACGCCGAACTCGCGCATCGTGCTGGAGAAGCCGATCGGCCGGGATCTGACTTCGGCGCGGGCGCTCAACGACGCGGTGGGCGACGACTTCCATGAAAGCCAGATCTTCCGCATCGATCACTACCTCGGCAAGGAAACGGTGCAGAACCTGATGGCGCTGCGCTTTGCCAACGCGCTCTACGAGCCGCTGTGGAATTCGGCCCATATCGACCATGTGCAGATCACGGTGGCCGAGACGGTCGGCCTGGAGGACCGCGTTACCTATTACGACAAGGCCGGCGCATTGCGCGACATGGTGCAGAACCACATCCTGCAGCTTCTCTGCCTGGTCGCCATGGAAACGCCGTCGTCGATGGACGCGGACGCGGTCCGCGACGAGAAATTGAAGGTGCTGAGGGCGCTCAAGCGCATCAATGGCAACGAGGCGCCGAAGCAAACCGTGCGCGGCCAGTATCGCGCCGGCGCCTCCGCCGGCGGGCCGGTGAAGGGCTATGTCGAGGAACTCGGCAAGGACAGCAATACCGAGACCTTCGTTGCCGTGAAGGCCGAGATCGGCAACTGGCGCTGGGCCGGCGTTCCCTTCTATCTCAGGACCGGCAAGCGGCTGGCGACCCGTGTTTCGGAGATCGTCATCGAGTTCAAGCCGATCCCCTATTCCATCTTCGGCGACAGCGCCGGGCCGATCTTCGCCAACCAACTCGTCATCCGCCTGCAGCCGGACGAAGGCGTCAAGCAGTACATCATGATCAAGGATCCGGGTCCGGGCGGCATGCGGCTGCGCCAGATCTCGCTCGACATGAGCTTCGCGCAATCCTTCCGCAGCCGCGCACCTGATGCCTATGAGCGGCTGATCATGGATGTGGTGCGCGGCAACCAGACGCTGTTCATGCGCCGCGACGAGGTCGAGGCGGCCTGGAAGTGGATCGACCCGATCCAGAACGCTTGGGAAAGCGCCAGGCAGGAAGCGCAGGGCTATACGGCCGGTACCTGGGGGCCTTCGGCCTCCATTGCGCTCATCGAACGCGACGGACGGACATGGCACGAGAGCAACTGAGCGAGGCAGCTTACGCCTGGAACGGCTTTGCCGACCGCCAGCAGCTGGCGGCCGCACTTGCCGGCAATGTCGTCGCCCGGCTGACCAAGGCGATCGCCGAGCGCGGCACAGCGCTGCTCGCGGTATCCGGCGGAACGACCCCGGCAAAGTTCTTCGCCGCGCTCTCCTCGATCCCGATCGCCTGGGACAAGGTCACGGTGACGCTGGTCGACGAGCGTTTCGTGCCGCCCTCTTCGCCGCGCTCGAATGCCGGGCTGGTGGCGGCCAACCTGCTCCAGAACAAGGCCGCCGCGGCGCGCTTCGTGCCGCTTTGCCATGACGCGGCCAGCATCGAGGCCGCGGCCGCTTCTGGCAGCGAGACCCTGAAGTCATTGGCCTGGCCGCTTGACGTCGTCGTGCTCGGCATGGGCGCCGACGGCCACACGGCCTCGTTCTTTCCCGATGCGGGCAATCTTACTGATTTGCTCGACCCGTCCTCGCAGCGCATCGTGCTGCCGGTGCATGCGCAAAGCGCCGGCGAGCCGCGGCTGACGCTGTCGATGGCGCGGATCGTTGCCGCCGGCTTCATCGCGCTCCACATCGAAGGCGAGGACAAGCGCACCGCCTTCGACGACGCGATGGGAGCGGGCGTGAAAAAGCCCATCCGCACAGTGCTCGAAGCGGCACCGATACCGACAGAGGTGTTCTGGGCACCCTGATTTTCTCGAAAAGAAGTCCCGGAGGCAGGGGAGGACGTTTCCGGGGCTCGAAAGGACCGACCATGACAGCCAGACGCGACATCGAAGCCATCACGGAACGCATCCGCCAACGCTCGAAAGCCGGCCGCGAGGCCTATCTCGGCCGCATCGCGGACGCATCCGGCAGCGCCGCCAACCGCGCGGTGCTCTCCTGCGGCAACCTCGCCCACGGCTTTGCCGTCTGCAGCCCGTCGGAGAAGGTCGCGCTCGGCGGCGACCGCGTGCCGAACCTCGGCATCATCACCTCCTACAACGACATGCTGTCGGCGCATCAGCCCTTCGAGACCTTTCCGGCGCTGATCAAGGAAGCGGCGCGCGAGGCCGGCGGCATTGCCCAGGTGGCGGGCGGCGTTCCGGCGATGTGCGATGGCGTGACCCAGGGCCAGCCAGGCATGGAGCTGTCATTGTTCTCGCGCGACGTGATCGCCATGGCGGCCGCGATCGGCCTCTCGCACAACATGTTCGACGCAGCGGTCTTCCTCGGCGTCTGCGACAAGATCGTGCCTGGGCTGGTGATCGCCGCGCTCACTTTCGGCCACCTGCCGGCGGTCTTCATCCCGGCCGGACCGATGACGTCGGGCCTGCCGAACGATGAGAAGGCCAAGGTCCGCCAGCTCTATGCCGAGGGCAAGGCGGGCCGCGCCGAACTGCTCGAAGCGGAGTCCAAATCCTATCATGGGCCCGGCACCTGCACCTTCTACGGCACCGCCAATTCCAACCAGATGCTGATGGAGATGATGGGCCTGCACATGCCAGGCGCCTCCTTCGTCAATCCGGGCACGCCGCTGCGCGATGCACTGACCAAGGAAGCGGCGAAGCGGGCGCTCGCCATCACCGCGCTCGGCAATGCCTACACGCCGGTCGGGCGCATGATCGACGAACGCTCGATCGTCAACGGCGTGGTCGGCCTGCACGCCACCGGCGGCTCGACCAATCACACCATCCACCTCATCGCGATGGCAGCAGCAGCCGGCATTTCACTGACCTGGCAAGATATTTCCGACCTGTCGGAAGCCGTGCCGCTGCTGGCGCGGGTCTATCCGAACGGGCTCGCCGACGTGAACCATTTCCACGCCGCCGGAGGTCTCGGCTTCCTCATCCGCGAGCTGCTCGACGAAGGCATCCTGCATGAGGACGTGCAGACGGTCTGGGGCGAAGGCCTGCGGCCCTATGCGGTCGAGGCGAAGCTCGCCGCCGACGGCAGCGTGCTGCGCGAGGTGGCCCCGCTCACGAGCGGCGACGAGAAGGTGCTGGCGCCGTTCAAGAAGGCGTTCCAGCCGACCGGCGGCCTGAAGGTGCTCGCCGGCAATCTCGGCCATGCCGTCATCAAAACCTCGGCCGTCAAGCCGGAGCGCCGCTTCATCGAGGCGCCGGCGAAAGTGTTCGACAGCCAGCAGGCGCTGAACGATGCCTTCAAGGCAGGCACGCTGACCGGCGACTTCGTCGCCGTCATCCGCTTCCAGGGGCCGAAGGCCAACGGCATGCCCGAGCTCCACAAGCTGACCACCGTGCTCGGCATCCTGCAAGACCGCGGCCAGCGTGTCGCGCTGGTCACCGACGGGCGCATGTCGGGCGCCTCCGGCAAGGTGCCGGCGGCGATCCATGTGACGCCGGAAGCGGTCGAGGATGGGCCGATCGCCAGGATCCATGACGGCGACATCATCCGGCTCGACGCCGAGGCCGGCACGCTCGAAGTGCTGGTGCCGGGCGCGGAGTTCGCGCTGCGCCGCACGGCCGATGCCGATCTCGTCGGCAACGAGTTCGGCTTCGGACGCGAGCTGTTTGCCGGGTTCAGGCAACTGGTCGGCCGCGCCGACCATGGCGCCGCCGCGTTCGCAAACGCCTGATCCCAACGCGCTTCATAAAAGGGCGGCTGGGAACCCCCAGCCCCTAACCAAATTGTGGAATCTTAGTTGAAGTTTCTGCTGCATCCCATAGGTCGCAAGGATCTAAGGGATTTTCTCTCGCTGAAGGAATCTGAAATAGGCAAACCACTATCGATACTTCGACGGCTGATCCGATGTTCCCCTGAACGTTGCCTTGGAAAGGGGCCGCCTTTCGCCGACGGTTAGCTCGGGTTGCCTGCTTCCGCCCATCGTTACGAAAGTGCCTGCCAAGTTCATCTGCCAGAACGAACCGCGACCATGGTCGGGCAGATGCGGGTCAACCACATGCCTGAAGGTATTAGAGGGCGAGCATTGCGTTGGGCGTCATCAACACAACTCGCCCGTCTTCCTTGGCACGTTCGTGGACACCTGCCTTGAAACCAGTGCGCGCGTATAAGATGAAGTGGCGATCTTCTATGCCACGGCCATACTCAGTGCGTCCGGCGCGCTCGATCAGCGTCCCGAGGACATCCGCCCCGATCACTCCGCGGCGCCACTTGCACTCGCCGTATAGCACCGATCCGTCGAGCAAGCGCCCGGCTACATCGATGTCGTAGTCGGCACTCCAGATTTGACCGATCTCCTGGGCTGGAGACGGGAGAGCCTCCTGCGCATGGCGGCGCGCGTGCCCTCGGCAGATTTCCTCGAACGCGCCGACCATGTACTCGTCCAGCTGCGGCGCCACTTGGTGTCGCCAAATATCGTGACCGAAGCCCTGCATCACACTTGACATATTTGGCCGGACGAACCGATGCCAGAAGGCAACAAGTGGATCGTCCACGAAATACCGCGTATCTCGTGACTTAGGGCTGGCATCGAGAGAATGTACGGTCCGAACCAGTCGCATACGCTCGAGCCGCCTCATGTAGGGACTTAGCGAAACGGAATCCTTGATGTCCCGGACACGGCCTCCGATTTCGCCGAGCTTGGTGCAGCCGTCCGCGATCGCCGCCAGAATGCTGGCGTAACGTTGGGTCTCCCGAAGTTCCGATTGGAGCAGGACATTTGGTTCGTCTACCAGCGTCCCGGCATCGGTAAGCAGCAAATTGGTGACGTTCTCCTTGAGACTTGCGCTCGGATCGCAGAGCTTGAGGTAGAAGGGGATACCACCGAAGATGGCATAGGCGAGCGTGCGATCCTCGGCCGGGTATTCTGGGAAGAACCTGGCCGCGTCCCGCAGCGGGAGCGCCTTAACTTCCAGAGATAGTGTTTGGCGCCCATAGAGTGGGTTTCTCTCGGCCAACAAGTCCTCCATCTGGGCAATCATCGACCCGCAGAGCACCAAGTTCAGCTTGCCCTCGTCGGCGACGACCGCGTCCCAGAATTTTTGGATGATCGATGGCAGCGCAGGGTCGCCCTCGACGAGGTAGGGGAATTCGTCCAGTACGACGATCAGTCCAGGCATTTCCTCAGCCTTGCGGGCGAGGTACGTCAGCACGCCCAACCAATCGCCGAGGCCGTCCAACAGGGGATCGGCACCGAGCGAGCGGGCGATTTCAGCCTTGAAGCCATCCAGATTCAGAGTGGGAGTGACACGCGTTGCTTGATAGAGAACATGTGGACGGTCCTTGGCGGCTTCCTTGAGCAGCACGGACTTTCCGATCCGGCGCCGTCCATACACCACGAGCAAGGAGGGCCTGGTGAAGGAGAATTCCTTGATGAGCCGGGAAATCTCGTGGATGCGTCCTATGAACATTAGCGTATTCCTGATTACGGTAAATAGGATTACACTAACTTGGATTACAAAGCCAGAGTCGGAGTGGCAGACGGCCAGGCAGAAAACTTACCCAAAGGCGGGATGGGCTAAAGGCCTACCCAATATGCCGCGGGCACATTTTCCACATTTGGTTAGAGGCTGGGCTCGGACTCGCCCTTTTTGCATTCGCACAGCAATCCTTACTGGACGGTGATCTCGGTCCGCGCGCCGGCCTTGATCGTCACCGGCACCTCCTTCTCCTGGCCTTCGGCTGACATGTGCCGGATGACGACATAGTCGCCGGCAGGGACCGTCTGCTGCCAGCTGTCGCCATAGCTTAAGCCCAGCGATTTGCGCTTGCCTTCGATATCCTTCTTCGACGACAGCACCTCGATCGAATAGGCGCCTGGCGCCGACATCGCCAGCACGCCGGCGTCGAGCGTGACCTTGATGTCCTGGTTGTCGCCGGCCTTGATGCTGAAGGGCTGTTCTGAGACGGCAAGATCGAGCGTGGTGAGCGCGACATAATCGTCCGGCGGCAGCCAGAACTTGCTGTCGGGACCGTAGGAATGCTCGACGCTTTCGCGCGAGCCGTCGATCTTCTTCTTGGCCTTGACGATCTCGAAGCCGATGCCGGAATTGTCGGCCTTGTCACCGCCGGCGGTGTAGTAGGCGTTGAGCACGGCATGGCCGACGCCGACGACGACATCCTTCTCGACCGTCTGCCCGGCGGCAAGCTGGACGGTCTCGGTCGCGGTGCCGGCGCCGATCTGCACCGTCACCTTCTGCTCGCCGGCGGGTACGGTCGCCTTGGCGTCGCCGTAATGGGTGGTGCTGCCGCCCGGATAGGCGAAGTCGACACGCGCCTCACCGCTGATCTCCGAGCCCTGGCTCGCATGCGGGTGGATGACCAAGGTGCCGGCGTTCAGGGTGAACAGCGGATCGTAGGTCTTGCCGGCCTCGATCTTGATCTTCTGCTCGCTCCTTGCCTCGTCGTCGCGCGCGATGACGATGTAGTCGCCCGGCTCAAGGTTGGTTTTGAGATCGCCATACTCGGTCATGACCTGATCGCCGCGCGTACCGTCCGTATCGGCTTTGTAGATCTCCCAGGCATTGCTGTTGTTGGAAATCTCGGAGCCGCCCTCGGCCATGACGACGCTCGGCGTGAAATTGAACGCAGGTTTGGCGGGTTCGGGCGCAGGCGCCGGTGCTGGGGCCGGAGCGGGCTCGGGCGCAGGAGCCGGTGCCGCAACCGTCTCGACCAGCGCTTGCTGCAGCGCCTTTTCGTCGGACGCCTGGATGTATTTGCCGCCCGTGTTCTCGGCCAGGCAGGCGATCTGCCTGCCTTCGTCGGCGCTCAAGCCGAAGCCGACCACATCGGCTCTGAAATCGACGCCGGTTTCCTTCAGCTCTTTGCCCAACGCACAAGGATCGCCGCCACAGGTCTCGAGCCCATCGGTGATGAGGACGACGGTGGCCTTGTCCTCAGTGTATTTCAGCGCCTCGGCCGCCTGCTTAACCGCCGCCGTCAGCGGCGTCTTGCCGAGGAATTTCATGCTGTCGGCGGCAGCCGAAATCGCGCTCGCCGAACCCGCCTGCGGCGGCACGATCAGCTCGATGTCCTCGCAGCTGCCCTTCTGGCGATGGCCATAGGCCATGAAACCGATCTCGTCGTCGGCCGGCACCGACTGCAGCACCGTGCGCAGCGATTCGCGCGCGATCTCGAGCTTCGGCTTGCCGTCGATCTGGGCCCACATGGAGCCCGATGCATCGAGAATGATGATGACCTTGTTGGCGGCAAAGCCAAAGCTGGTCATCGACAAAAGGAGGATCGCCGCAGCGACGCTCCGTGCCAGTCCCGCCATGAAAATCTCCTGAATGAGCCCCCTGTCCGCACCGGGAAAGCTATTTGACGCAACCCTCAGAGACAAGTCCGATGGCCGGCGAAGTCACTCAATAGGTGGTGCGGCGCTCTTCGGAGGGTGGGCGGCCGAACTGCAGCCGGTAGCTTTGCGCGAAATAGGAATGCGAGGTGAAGCCGGTGGCGATCGCCACGTCGAGGATCGGCATGTTGGTCTGGCGCAGCAATTCGCGCGCCCGCTCCAATCTCAGCCGCATGTAGTAGCGGCCGGGCGTGACGCTCAGATGGCGCAGGAACAGGCGCTCGACCTGGCGCACCGAAAGCCCTGCCGACTTGGCGAGCTGCACCGCCGACAGCGGCTCGTCGAGATGGTCGGCCATCAATTCGACGATGCGCCTCAGCTTCTCCGACTTGCCGGTGAGATCGCGCTCCGGCCCGACGCGCTGGCGGTCGCCGGCCGAACGGATGCGCTCGTGCTGGAACTGGTTGGCGACGCCATTGGCAAGATTGGAGCCGAAATCGCCGCGCACGATCTCCAGCATCAGGTCGATCGAGGTGGTGCCGCCGGCGCAGGTGTAGCGCTTGCGGTCGATCTCGAAGACATTGCCGGTGCAGGTAATGTCGGGGAAGCGCTCCATGAAGCCAGCGCGGTTTTCCCAGTGGATGGTGCAGCGATAGCCGTCGAGCTGTCCGGCCTCGGCCAGCAGATAGGAACCGACCGACAGCGCGCCGAGCGCATTGCCGCGCCGGCCCGAGCTGCGCAATGCCGCCAGCACCTTGCTCTTGCCGGGAAACTCGGTGGTGAGCCCGACCGAGACGAACAGGATGTCGACGGGCGGCATGTCGGCGACGGAATAGTCGATCTTGAGCGGCAGGCCGTTGGACGCCATGACCGCGTCGCCATCGGCCGAAATCGTCGTCCAGCCGTAGAAATCGCGGCCAAGCAGACGATTTGCCGAGCGGAAGCAGTCGATCGCCGCGGCCAGCGAGAACATCGAGAACTTGTCGACCAGCAGGAAGCCGAACTGGCGGCCGCCCTGAACGGGATCGTTCGTGACCGGCCGTTCGACGGGGACAATCAGGTTCGGCAAGGATCAAGCTTTCCGATCAGAAGGACGGCCGCTTCAACCCGGCCGCGAGGTAGGCGGAAGCTACAGTGTTGGCCATCAGCATGGCAATGGTCATCGGTCCGACGCCGCCGGGGACCGGCGTGATGGCGCCGGCGACCTTCGCCGCCTCGGCATAGGCCACGTCGCCGACCAGCCGCGACTTGCCTTCGCCCTTCTCGGGCGCGGGAACGCGGTTGATGCCGACATCGATGACGGTGGCGCCGGGCTTCACCCAATCGCCCCTGACCATTTCCGGACGGCCGACGGCAGCCACCAAAATATCGGCGGTGCGCGCCAGCGCCGGCAGGTCCCTGGTGCGGCTATGCGCAATGGTGACCGTGCAGTTGGCGGCAAGCAAGAGATTGGCCATCGGCTTGCCGACGATGTTGGAGCGGCCGACGACGACGGCATTGAGGCCGGAAAGATCCTTGCCGCGCACCCGCTCGATCAGCAGCATCGAGCCCGCCGGCGTGCAAGGCACGAAGGCAGTCTCCAGCTCGCCGGTGCCGATCTTGCCGACATTGATGAAGTGGAAGCCGTCGACGTCCTTCTCCGGCGCGATCGTCTGGATGACCTTGCCGGAATCGATATGGCCCGGAAGCGGCAGCTGCACGAGAATGCCGTGGATCGAGGGATCGGCGTTGAGGTCGCCGATGAGCTTCAGCAGCTGCTCCTCGGTGGTTTCGGCCGGCAGCGTGTGCTGAAGCGAAAGGAAGCCGCACTCCTTGGCCGTGCGCGACTTCGAGGCGACATACACCTGGCTCGCCGGATCCTCGCCCACGATCACCACCGCCAGGCCGGGCCTGGTTGCGCCCTTGGCCGACAGCTCGGCAGTCAGCGCCTTGACCTTGTTGACCACATTCTCGGCGACGCTCTTTCCGTCAATCACTTCGGCCATAATTCACCTTCAACACCGTTCGTTTGGGAACGGCATTTTCACGAAAATTCGGCCGGGCAATCCCGCCAAAGCGCCGTCGCATGCCGTAAACTCGAAACCGGCACGCTTTTAACCGGCAGGGAGCGTTTTAGAAATAGCGGCGGCGCGTGCGGCTTTCGGTCAGATCGCGCACCGCCTCGCGGAATTCGCGCAGGCCGGTCCGGATCTCGTCTATCTGGCTCTGCTGGTCGGCCTGCGGGGAGGCCGCTGCCGGCATTGGAGGCTGAGAATACGCATCGTCATGCGGGTCAGGCTGCTCGCAGTCCGGCTGATATGCAAAGGACATTCGCGCGGGCGGCGGCCGCACGTCACGCTGCTGCGGCTTTTCCGGATGGGAAGAACGAGCCTCCTGCACGCGCCGGGCGCTTTCACCTGGGACGGCACCTTTATCGGCCGGTTCAGCCGGCCCGCGACGCACAAGGTAGCGCAATGCCGAGGCCAGCGCCCGCAGGAACCCCGGGCGACTGACGTCATTGATCGCGGCCGGCGCGACGGGCGGTGCCGGAAGCGGCGATGCGATAGGCGAGCGTGTGATGCCGCGCACGACCTGCATCGGGTCGATCAGCGGCTTCCATTCCTGCGTGTCGGGATCGTCCCCAGCCGGCGGCCGGCTTGCGGAGCGAGGTTCGGCAAAGCGAGGTTCGAACGCGGCCGGCGAAGGATAATCTGGCTGCAGGGTCAGCCGCCATTCCCGCTCCAAGCGCGCGGCGCGGTGACGCGCTGCGGCGTCCTTGCGCCATGACGGGTCGGCTTTGTCGCCGATAGTGACAAGCGAAGCATCCGCGCTGTCCTCGCCACGCAGGACCTGGGCAAGCGCGAGCAAAGAGCGCTCGCGCCTCCAATCCTCATGGTTATCCCTGTCGACCATTGTCCTGGAACTTACTCTCTGGCGGCTTGCGGGCGGCGGTCGGCCAATCGTTAAGTCACGCTAAACAGGCATGGAAAACAAAAGGTTAATTTCGGGTTCGGGACGCACAGTATCTTGCCTCAATCCGCGGCGCTCCACGAACCGCCACCGAAGCCGCAGAACGGCGCGTTGGGCGCTTGCTAGAATGTCCGCTGATGTGCTCCAGCCGTTTTTATCTCCGCGGTTCCGGACGGATGATCGCTGCACTTTCTTCCCGGCATTGCCATCGTGCTGGCCGATCGATCTGCTTGAGACTGGACTTTCCCGCCGCCGCGCAAGCGTCTAAGGAAAGCTGTTTCATGGAGGCTCTCATGACCATCAGGCTCGTTCTCGCCGGTTGCGGCAACATGGGATACGCCATGCTCTCGGGCTGGCTGAAATCCGGCAAGCTGGAGCCGTCGGCGGTGTTCGTGGTCGAGCCCAATGCCGAATTGCGCAAGCGCGCCGAACACCTTGGCTGCAGCGCCGCCGCCGACGCTTCCGCCATTCCGGCCGATGCCGTGCCCGATCTCGTCGTCATCGCCGTGAAGCCGCAGGTCATCCGCGATGTGCTCGCTGCCTACAAGTGCTTCGCCGACGGCAGGACCACCTTCCTCAGCATCGCCGCCGGCACGCCGGTCGCTACCTTCGAGGAAATCCTCGGCGAGCTTGCGCCGATCATCCGCTGCATGCCGAACACGCCGGCGGCGATCGGCAAGGGCATGATGGTGGTGTTTTCCAACCCGCTGGTCCTGGACGACGTCAGGCGCTTCGTCGCCGAGCTGCTTTCGGCGAGCGGTGTCGTCACGACGATCGACGATGAGGGCCTGATGGATGCCGTAACCGCGGTCTCCGGCTCCGGCCCGGCCTACATCTTCCATTTCATCGAAGCGCTGACGGTGGCCGCCGAGAAGGCCGGGCTGCCGGCCGAGACAGCCAAGCTGCTCGCCATGCAGACCGTTTATGGCGCCGCCTCGCTTGCCGCCGAAAGCGACGAGGAGCCGGGCGTCCTGCGCCAGCAGGTCACCAGCCCGAACGGCACGACAGCCGCGGCACTTGCGGTGCTGATGGGCGAAGACCGGCTGACGAAGCTTTTGACCGACGCGGTGGAAGCGGCGCGGCTCAGGTCGATAGAGCTGGGGAAGTGAATTTCGTTCCGATCACGCGAGATCGGTGTGCGAAAAGTCATTGCCCTTGTAGAGCAAGGCCATTCCGCGACTTTTCGCCGAAGCATATGACAGGCAGTCGGCGAGGTTGAGTTGGGCCGGATGGCCGCGACCCTTCCCATAATCACAAAAGGCCCGGATCGCGAGTTTCGCATCGCCGCTTTCGATCGGGACGACTTCGATTTCGGCCTCTCGAAGAAAGGCCTCGATCGCTGTTTCCGCCACGATGGGTTCCACCGCCAGCAGCGAGGAGAGTCGCATCGCAGCCTCCAGCATAACCAGTGGGGACGTTATCCTCCTTGGTGACTTCTCGATCTTGCTGCTCCACTCGGCGGCGTCGTCCTCACCTGCCAGGATTGCGACAACCACCGACGTGTCGACGAACATCAGGAATGTCCCCACATCTCGTCGATCTCATCCTTGCTCAAGGCCCTGCCGCCGTTGCCTGCCTTGGATCTGAAGTCTTGTGAAATGGCGGCCAGCCGCTCAGCCAGCGGAATTTGTTCGCGCCCGCGCTGCAGCTCGGATTCGAGCGCTTCGATGACCGCTTCGGTCATCGAGATCTTGCGCCTTTCAGCCAGCTGCCGGGCGAGTTCCCTTGCCCGCGGGTCCCGTATCTGAAGATTCATCTGAACGATCTCCTGTCTTTGCCACTACAATATAGTGAATTTGTCATGACAAAGCGAGTGCAGTCGGCGGGCTGAGGAGAATCAGACTCCGTACAGCAACTCGTCCTGCAGTCGGCGCAGGGCGTATAGCCGCGTCGTCTCGTCGGGGGCGGCATTGTCTGCGGTCAGCAGTTCGCCCTTCCTGACCGGCTTCAGCACCTTGCCCCCTTCGAGCAGCCCGACCGGCACGGCGCGGCTGGCGCGGGCGTCGGCGACCGTCATGGTCCAGGAGCGGTAGCAGGTCTCGCCGATAGCGTCGAAGGTCTCGCCGGCGGCAAGATCGCGCTTGGCGACGGCACAGACCTCGGCCACTGGGTTCGGCAACGGCACCATGTCGGGCTTGCCGTAGAGCATGATGCGCGCCGCCGTCAGCGGTACCTCCAGAGAGGTTAGATGGTAGGGCCTGAAGAAGCTGTAATAGGGGCCGTGGCCGACATGGAGGTCATCCATGCGCTCGACGACGCGCGGATGCATCGCCTCGACGATGACGAAGACGCCAGGCGCCACGCCCTTGCCGATGGTGTAGTCGACGACGCCTTTCTTCGACAGGATGCCGCCGTCCTCACGCGGGACGAGCACCTTGGCGAGCTGGTCGCGGTCGGCCTTGGGACCATGCATGCCTGGAACATCGGGCACCAGGCCGGTGGCGTTGGCGATGGCGCACATCTCGACCATGGTCTTCGAACCGTCGACGAACTCGACCAGCATGCGCGGGTTCATGTTGCGGCGCAGCGCTTCTTCCCGATAATCATCGGGAACGGCGTCGTGGTTGAGCGGGTTGTTCTTGCCCTTGCCGGCCGAGACGATGGTGTAGCCGAGCGCCGAGGCGAACTCGATCAGTTCCATGCAGCTCGACGGCTCGTCGCCGGCGCCGACCGAATAGACCACGCCCAGCCGGTCGGCCTGCTGCTTGAGGTAGCAGCCGATGGTGACGTCGGCCTCGACATTCATCATCACCAGATGCTTGCCATGCTCCATGGCCATCAGGTCGAAATCGGCGGCGACGCCGGGCTTTCCCGTCGCGTCGATGACGACGTCTATCAGCGGATTGGTGACCAGCATCTCGTTCGAGGTGATGGCGATCCTGCCGCTCTCGATCGCCTGGCTGACCTTGGAGGCGGTGTCGGCTTCGGCAGCCATCGCGTCATCGCCGTAGGCGACGCGAATCGCGTCGCGAGCCGTGTGCGGGCGGCGCGTGGAGATGGCCGCGACCGAAATGCCCGGCATCAGCATGCCCTGGGTCACCAGATCGGTGCCCATCTCGCCGGAGCCGATAACGCCGATGCGCACGGGACGGCCCTCGGCGGCGCGCCGGGTGAGATCACGGGCAAGCCCGGTCAGAGCGACATTTGTCATATAAGAACGTCCATCTCTTTGCTCCGGCCCGCAATACAGGGAACGATCCCCGTTTGCCAACAAAACCAGCCGCAGATGGCAATTTGCGGCGCTCACTTTGCAGAATCGCAGCAGATTTCCCGCAGCATTCGAGCCTTCGCGGCGTGGCGGCATCGAGTTACCGAGGAAGCTGCCCCCCAAAGGGAAAGGGACGATTTAGTTCACGTCAAAAGCCGACCCCGGCGCCGGTTGCCGGTCGCCTCGAGTGATTCCTCATGCGCGTTTGCAATTCGTTAAGAAAACTCACAGTTGCGGCCGTTTTCAACCGAACCACGATCCGGAAGGGCACCGTTTCTGTGCCATTTTTGCTACAACCGCTGGGTCTAATGGCTGAAAACTTCACTTTTGATGGTCTCTCGATCGATAAGCACTCACATCTTCGAAAAATCTGCTAGATACTGCCCCAAGGCTCCGGTGGCAGGCTTGGGCAAATAAGCGCCGAAGAACTATAGGGCGCGGGGATAGTTACGGGGTAGAAATGACCAGGACGGGTAAAGTGACCGTCGGCTGGCGGTTTGCGCTTGCCATAACGGTATCTATGCTTGCTTGCGGAAGCGCAAGCGCACTCACGCTCAAGGAGGCCGTAGCAGTCGCTGTCGAGTCCAACCCTGAGATTGGGCAGGCGATCGAAAACCGCGAAGCCATCGAATTCGAGCTGCGCCAGGCCAAGGGCCTTTATCTTCCCAGTGTCGACCTGGAAGCGTCGACCGGCGTTCGCCGCCTCGACAATTCTTCCCGGCGTGCGCTGGACGAGCAACACGACGCTCTCTACCCGAACGAGGCCGACCTCTCGGTCACGCAGACGCTTTATGACAGCGGGGCAAGGCGGGCGGAATTGGATCGCCAGGCCTCGCGCGTGGACGGGGCATCGTTTAGGGTGCTGGAACGGTCCGAATTCATCGGGCTTTCCGTCGTCCAGGATTATCTCGAATACATGCTGCAGACGTTGATCGTCGGCGAAGCGAAGAAGAACCTCGCCTTCCATCAGTCTATACTCGGCGACATCAAGCAGGGCATCGCGGGCGGCGCGCTGAACGACGCCGACAAACAGCAGGCGGAAGAGCGCCTCTATGCCGCGAAGGCGCGGATGCAGGAGGCCACGGAAGAACTGGAGGCGGCCAAGATCCGCTTCTTTAAGAATGTGGGCAAGCCGCTGACCAGTCCGTCGCGGCCGGCCGATGTCGCCGGCGCGCTGCCGCGCTCGCTCGATGACGCGATCGGGCTCGCCAGGCAGAACAATCCTCGCGTCCACATGGCCAACAGCGACATCGACGCCGCCGCCTCGCTGGTCAACGCCGCGCGGGCGAAATACGGCCCCACAATTACCGCCGAGGGTGTTGCCCGGGGCGGATATGACATCGACGGCGACAATGGCGACACCAGCGACCTGCATGCCCGGGTCGTGCTGCGCTGGAACCTTTATCGCGGCGGCATCGACAAGGCCAACGAGCAGGAGCAGATCCGCCGCACGAGCGAGCAGCGTCTTGCGCTGCATCAGGTGCTGCGCGAGATCGAGGAAGCCGTCCGCACATCGTGGGACCGTCGCTTCCGCCAGGCGGAACTCGCACAGACGCTGCGGCTGCAGGCAGCCACCAACGAAAAGCTGGTCGCTTCCTACCGCGAGCAGTTCAAGGTCGGACAGCGCTCGCTGCTCGACGTGCTCGACGCGCAGAACACGCGTTTCAACACCGCAACGCTGGCCGACACCTCGTCTTATGCGTCGCTGTTTGCCGAATACCGGCTGCTGGCTGCGACCGGGCAGCTGCTGAAGACGCTGAACATCCAGCCGCCCAAGCAGGCCGCGGCCTACGCACAGACGGAATTCGGCGTGCCGGCGACGGCCGATACCGAAACCTATGCGCGCACTCCGTCGGAGCAGAAGAACGATCTGCCGTTCGACATCCTCGCGCCGGTCAGGAAGAAGTAGCCGATGTAAGCATCGATCTCTGTTCCTTCGGGGCGGATCGTGAACCAACAACCTAACATCGTCTCGCCCAAGGAGGCTTTCAAAGCCTGCTTTTCGGCGATCGCAGCCTATCTAGGCCGGCCGAGCGCGGAGACCGTGCTGTTTGCCGGGGTGCCGATTTCGGACACGCGCATCGCGCCGGACGACATCAGGCACCTTGCCGAGCGCATCGGCCTCGAGGTCCAGGCGTTCAGCCATCGCGATTTCGTGCGCGGCCGCGTCGATCTTCCGGCCATCGTCTTCCGCACCAATCAGCCGCCTGTCGCACTGCTCGCCGAGACCGAAACCGGGCAATATCTGACGGCTCCGCAGGAAAACGGCCGCACCGCAATCGGCAAATCGGAGCTCGCAGAGAGCTATATCAGCGGCGGCGCCTCCTTCTCGATTACCTATGCCAACACCGCCGAGGAGATGAGGGTCGGCACGGCGCCGAGAATCGAAAGGCGCCATTGGCTGACCGGAACGATGGGTGCGTTCTGGCGCACCTATTCGAAGGTGGTGCTGTCGGCGATCTTCATCAACATGCTGGCGATCGCCTCGCCGATCTTCACCATGAACGTCTACGACCGCATCCTGCCGAACAAGGCGATCGCGACGCTCTGGGTGCTGGCGCTCGGAATCGGCGCCGCGATCCTGTTCGACCTCTTGCTGAAGACGGCCCGCGCCTCGCTCATCGACTATGCCGGGCGCAAGGCGGATCTCAGGATCTCCTACCTGCTGTTTGAGAAAGTGCTCAACTCGTCCCTGTCGGCGCGGCCGGGATCGACGGGCGAATATGCGAACCGCGTGACGCAGTACGAGTTCGTGCGCGAGTTCTTCACCTCGAACACCATCAGCGTCTTCATCGACACCGTTTTCGTCTTCGTCTTCTTGGCTGTCATCTATGCCATCGGCGGCTGGCTGGTGATCATACCGGCCCTCGCCTTCGTCATCGCCGTCATTGTCGGACTGGTGACGCAGCGCCGCATCGGCAGGCGGGTCGCCGCCTCGATGAACGAAGCCTCGCAGCGCCAGGCGCTTCTCGTCGAATCCATCTCCACGCTGGAGACGATCAAGTCGCTGCGCGCCGAGGCCTATTTGCTGCGCAAATGGGGCGAGCACTCCAAGAACGCGGCCAACACGTCGGAGAAGATCAAGGAGCTTTCGGCCGCCGCCGGCAATATCACCGGCGCCATCCAGCAGCTCGTGACCGTTGCGCTGGTGGTTGGCGGCGCCTATGCCTTCGCGGACGGCCAGGTCTCGACAGGCGCGATCATCGGCACCGTCATGCTGGCGGGCCGCGCGGTCGCGCCGCTGGGCCAGATCGCCATCACGCTTGCCCGCTTCCGCCAAGCCATGCTGTCGCTCAGGATCATCAACACGATCATGTCGCAGCCGGAGGACCGGCCCGATACGGTCGGCTTCGTCAACCGGCCGATCCGCACCGGAGCCATCCTGTTCAAGAATGTCGGCTTCGCCTATCCGGGCACCGAAAACGAGGTTCTGAGCGGGCTCAACATCGCGATCAGGCCCGGCGAACGGGTCGGCATCATCGGCCGCATCGGCTCTGGCAAGACGACGATGGGCCGCCTGGTCGGCCGGCTCTTCCTGCCGACCTCTGGCGAGTTGCTCATCGACGGCATCGACATGCGCCAATATCACCCGTCGGAAGTCCGCGCCGCGGTCGGCATCGTCGCGCAGGCCGGCGACCTGTTTTCGGGCACCATCAAGGAAAACCTCTTGATGGCAGCTCCCGAAGCGACCGACGACGAGATCATCGATGCCGCGAAGGCCGCGGGCGTCGACGACTTCGTCTCGCGCCATCCGCGCGGCTACGACATGAATGTCGGCGAGCGGGGCACCAATCTCTCCGGCGGCCAGCGGCAGGCGGTGGCGATAGCGCGACTGCTTCTGACCAAGCCGAAGATCGTCTTCCTGGACGAGCCGTCGGGCTCGATGGACCTCGCCTCGGAGCGGCAGTTGATAAAGCAGCTCAAGGTCGCGTTCGACCGCAACACGACGCTGATCGTGTCGACCCACCGCTACAGCATGCTGGAGCTCGTCGACCGCCTCATCGTCATCGAGCAGGGCCGCGTGGTCGCGGACGGAGCAAAGGAACAAGTTATCCAGGCATTGCAAAAGGCAAATGCCTGATTGGGGCGTTGGGGAATGCTTGCAAAAGAAGATCGGCCGCCGCTTTTCGCATCGGCGTCCGTCTACATCATAGGGGCCCTGTTTGTGGCCTTCACCGCCTGGGCATCCTTTGCCGAGGTCGACGAGATTGCGCGCGGCGACGGCAAGGTCATTCCCGCCTCCAAGACGCAGATCATCCAGGCGAGCGAGCCTGGCGTGGTGCAGGAAATCGCCGTCAAGATCGGCCAGACCGTCAGGAAGAACGATCTGATCATCCGGCTCGACAACTCAGGCAACACCTCTAGCCTGGGCGAGGAGCAGGCCAAGGCGCGGGCGCTGCAGGCACGCGTCGCCAGGCTGAAATACGAGCAGAGCGGCAATGTCGAAGGGTCGTTTCCCTGTCCGGCCGACATCCAAAAAGTCGCGCCGGAAATCTGCGACAACGAGCAGAAGCTGCTGGTCGCGCGGCGCGAGAACTTCGAAGTGAAGCTCTCGGTGCTCAAATCGCGCCTCGACCAGCGCGAGAAGGAGCTTGACGAGGCGACCGCCAATTCCGACCGCCTGTCGAAGAGCTTGGCCGTGAGCGACCAGGAAACGGCGCTGGTCGAATCCATGGTCAAGAAGGGCCTGATGGCCAGGACCGAGCAGATCCGTGTCGAGCGGGAGCAGACCGACCTTCATGGGCAGCTCAACCTTGCGGGCGAGACCATCAAGAAGGCGCAGGCGGCGATCACCGAGGCGCAGCTGCAGGTCAATGAGCTTGGGCTGCAGCTGCAGCAGGAAGCGCTGAGCGACCTGACGCAGGCGCTGGCCGACCTGTCAGTGGTCGACGAAACCATTCGCGGCGCCACCGACAAGGTAGCAAGGACCGACATCCGCTCGCCCGTCGACGGCATCGTCAACACGCTCGACGTCAACACGCTCGGCGCCTTCGTACAGCCTGGCGCTGTGGTGGCCGGCATCGTGCCGACTTCCGAGACGCTACTGGTCGAGGCGCGGGTTTCGCCACGCGACGTTGCCTTCATTCAGCCGGACCAGGACGCGCTGATCAAGGTCACGGCCTATGATTTTTCGATCTTCGGCGGCATCGAAGGCAAGGTCTCGAACATAACCGCCGACAGCCTGGTGGACCAGAAGACGGGCGAGCCCTATTACCAGGTTCGCGTCGCGACCGAAAAATCGACGCTGCAAAGGAACGGCAAGACCTATTCGATCATTCCGGGCATGATCTGCTCGGTCGATATCAAGACCGGGCGCAAGACGATCCTCAACTATCTTTTGAAGCCCATCAACAAGGCGCGGCAGGAGGCGATGAGTGAGCGATAGCGCCGCACGCCCCGAACCCCAGCGCGAACGGCTGCTGCCGTGGCTTGCGGCCGAGGATTTCGGCCCGGAGTTCCGGGTCGTGGCGCGCGGCGGCGTGCGCCGCGGCATCCGGCTGGAGCGTGCCTTCTGGGCCTCGCTGAAGCAGATGGCCGAAAGCCGCAAATGCACGATCGGCATGCTGGTCGAGGAGATCGCCGAGACCCATCCCGACCAAGGCAACCTCACCTCGGCGATCAGGGTCGCGTGCATGCGCGGGCTGGCCGAGGAAAGCATGGAGCTGCGCAAGCTCGCCTCGATCCGGACGATCAATGCGATCCTGGTCGCCTGCCCCTCGCCCGCCTTCGCGCTGGCGTCGTCAAAGAAGATCCTGGCGTTCAACACGGCGTTCCAGCAATTGGTCAGGCGTCAGTTGCCGAACGCACCAAGCGACGACGGCCGACAGGACCTCAAGCTGGCGCTGGACCTGAACGTCATCGACATCTTCGCCCGGCTCGATGCCAACAGCGAGACGCCCGTCACCACCGGGTTCGTCATCGGCGCCGGCGAACGCCGCTACCGCGGCCAGCTCAGCGCCGTGCGCGCGCCGGTGGCCGAGCCGGAACTGCTGATGGCTTTCGTCTTCAACGGCTAATCTATTCCGAACCCGTGCTTGCGCTTGCAGGCGTCACATCCAGACCAGGCGAAGACCCTTCGCCGGGCGCCACCGTCGCGAAACCGCCGGCGATATCGGCGATCTGCGCGCCCGATTTCGAGCCGTGGATCCAGGCGCGATCGGTGCTGAAGGAATAGAGCGGAACATAGTCCGGAAGATCGCTGTCCATCGCCACATTGTTGCTGAGGCTGTCCAGGATGAAGGCGCCGCTTCCGGTGCTCACCGACAACACGGCGTGGAAGAATTTCCGGCGGCGGTCCTGCAGCACCACGAGCGACATGCTCTCTCCCGGGATACCCGCGCGCAGCAGCGCCGCCATCTTCAGGATGGCGAAATCCTCGCAGTCGCCGGCGCGATGCTCGAGGATCTCAGAGGGCTTTGCCCAGTAGTCGAGCTTGCCGTAGACGGCCATATCCGACTTGTAAGCGATCAGCCGGTTGATGCTGCTGTTGACGAAGGACAGCTTGTCGCGAAAACCCTTCCTGCCAGCAATGTTGATGATCTCTCCAAAAGCCGCGTTCTCGTGGTCGCAGGCGCTGCCCGGCGTGCAATCGACGATCGCCTTGTAGACGGGCGCCCAGCGCGCGGCGACCGGGAAGTTGTGCATGGACAAGGCCACCGACCCGAACACGCCCGGAATGATTGCCGCGGTCTGGATCGGGTCGATGCCGGGGGCGGCCTCGGCTGTCGCGGAACTCATCGCGGGATAAGCCTCGAGTGGCCTATAGGCGCTGACGACGCCGGTTATCCGGTAGGCGGCAGCGGGCTGCCAAGGCTGCAATCTGGCCAGCGAAACGCCGCCGAGAAGGACCGGCGCGGGCACCGCTTGCCGAGCCGGATTTGCGACGGAAATCGTGCTGGCCGACGATGAATTTGGCAGACCGGCGAGGCCGATTGCCAGCAGGAGAATCTTGATCCCTAAAGTCCTCGGGACAGCTTTTTTTATTTTCATGACGCCCACCTTTGACTGTGGACGCTACCAATCTTGTCTCAAATTATCGGAAAGGAAGGTGGGTAAAGTTCCGCGAATCAGTTTGTTCTTATTTCTGTCAAATTTTATTCGAATTTATACTTTCATTTACCAAACCGGAGCCGCTCGTGAAAGTCGGCCCGGCGTCGTTTCCGGAGACACATAACCGGATATATCGCGGCGGTTTACCAAGTGTAAAAAAAGCAAATCTCTACATATTCAAGTATATGAAATAGGTTGAAGGTCTGTTGCAAAGTTCGGGCCCCGCATGTCTCTTGCCGGGAAATGCCGAAGGGGGCTTGAGCTATGACGACCAGTATCGAATTCGACACCGTTTCCAATTCCGGGGACGAGCACGCGACTGTTGGCGAACATCCGATCTCGGCGGGTGTCCAGGTGGCGCAGGCCGCCAGTGGCCAGGCCGCGAGTGAGCCGGTGCCGGTCGATGTCGGCAGCGGTGCGCCGGCGCAGGGCGCGGGCAATGCTCAGGGAGCAAACGCGCAGGGTGCAAACCAGCCGGCGGCCGCCGCCAACACTCCTGCCGCCAACGCTCCTGCTGCAAACGCGCCGGCGGCTAATACCGCCGCTTCGAACGTTCCGCATGAATATCACGCCGAAGCCGGCAATGTCGTGAAGCTTCCGGCCAACGTCTCGATCGACAACATCAAGGTCGACGGTCACAACCTCGTGCTGGTGCAGCCCGACGGTTCCGAGATCGTCATCAAGGACGGCGCGCTCAACGTTCCGACCTTCATCATCGGCGACGTCGAGGTGCCGCGCGTCGCCCTGATCGCAGCCCTGGAATCAAGCCACGTCAATGTCGCCTTCGGCGCCGACGGCTCGATCACCGCCGGCGGAAACGGCGCGCCTGGCAGCGCCGGCGGCAATTTCGACCATCCCGCAGGCGGGATCGGCGACGGATTCGGCCTGACGGCACTGCTGCCGCCGACGGACCTGGCGTTCGGGCAACTGGATCATCGCGAACTGTTTCCGGGACTGCCGAACCACACGCCCTCGATCCTGGACCTGACGCCTGCGGTCGATGGGGGCGACACCACCGTCAATGAAAAGGGCCTGCCGGCAAACTCAGGCTCGGAAGGCTCGGGCGAAGCGCAAAATCCCGCTCCAAACACCGACCAGTCCGAGATCAACACGGGCACCTTCACCATTAGCTCGCCCGACGGCATCGGCTCGGTGACTATCAACGGCCAGGTGATTTCGGGCGCCGCGCTTGCCAACAGCGGATCGACGCCGATCGAAATCACGACGCCGCTCGGCAACACGCTGACCATCAACGGCTACGACGCCGCCACCGGCCAGGTGAGCTACACCTACACGCTGCTTCACAGCGAGCCTCACCCCGGCGCTGGAATCGATTCCATCTTTGACAACATGACGGTGACAGTCACCGACACGGACGGCGACGTCTCGGCCCCCGGCACGCTGTCGGTCCAGATTGTCGACGATGTGCCGACGGCACATGCCGATACGGACGCGGCGCAGTCCGGCGAGACGGTGACGGGCAATGTCGAGACGGGGACGAGCACCCACGGGACCGGCGCAGCGGACACGGCGGGAGCGGACGGGATCGCGTCGATCACGTGGACGAACGCTGTGACGAACGGCGGCGTGACGACGGTAACGGGCGCGCACGGCGTGCTGACGGTCTACGCCAATGGCGATTACAGCTATCACGCCAACCCGAACGGGGGGACGGGCAATGACGTGTTCACCTACACGATCACGGACGGGGACGGCGACACCTCGCCGGCAACACTGACGATCGCGGTGACGAACGGGCAGCCGCAGCCGGTTGCGGCCACGGCGCAGGTCGACGAGGCGGCGCTGGACACCAGCGCCACCGGCGACCTGGCGGCTTCGGCGGTGACGGGGTCGAACCCGTCGAGCACGGCCGAGACGGTGTCGGGCACCTTGACGCTTGGGGACGCCGACACCCCGCATGTGACCAACATCCAAGGCGCGACCTCGTCGGCCGTCGGCGGTAGTGCGGTCACCGTGCAGGGCAGCTACGGCGTGCTGCAGATCGACCAGGACGGTCACTACACCTACACGCTGACGACGCCCTTCACCACGAACCCGGCCGCCGACAACGGCACCGAGACCGAGCCCGGCAAGGACGTCTTCACCTATACGGTGACCGACGCTTACGGCAACACCTCGACCTCGACCATCACCATCGACATCAAGGACGATGTGCCTACGGCGCAGAACGACGCCAACAGCGCGCAGTCGGGCCAGACCGTAACCGGCAATGTCGAGACCAATGACACGGCCGGCGCCGACGCCATCGCCTCGATCGCCTGGAACAGTGCATCGGGCAATACGGTGACCGGCGCTCACGGCACGCTGACCTTCGGCACCGACGGCTCCTACAGCTACCATGCCAACCCGAACACCGCGACGGGCACCGACACCTTCACCTACACCATCACCGACGGTGACGGCGACACCTCGACCGCGACCCTCACCATCACCGTGACCAACGGCCAACCGCAGCCAGTCGCGGTAACGCAGACCGTTGATGAGGCGGCGCTGGACACCAGCGCCACCGGCGACCTGGCGGCTTCGGCGGTGACGGGGTCGAACCCGTCGAGCACGGCCGAGACGGTGTCGGGCACCTTGACGCTTGGCGACGCCGACACCCCGCATGTGACCA
This sequence comes from Mesorhizobium album, assembly GCF_033977205.1. Lineage (NCBI taxonomy): Bacteria > Pseudomonadati > Pseudomonadota > Alphaproteobacteria > Hyphomicrobiales > Phyllobacteriaceae > Mesorhizobium > Mesorhizobium album. The sequence goes on from NZ_JAVIIW010000051.1 coordinate 50,035, forward strand.
ACATCCAAGGCGCGACCTCGTCGGCCGTCGGCGGTAGTGCGGTCACCGTGCAGGGCAGCTACGGCGTGCTGCAGATCGACCAGGACGGTCACTACACCTACACGCTGACGACGCCCTTCACCACGAACCCGGCCGCCGACAACGGCACCGAGACCGAGCCCGGCAAGGACGTCTTCACCTATACGGTGACCGACGCTTACGGCAACACCTCGACCTCGACCATCACCATCGACATCAAGGACGATGTGCCGACGGCGCAGAACGACGCCAACAGCGCGCAGTCGGGCCAGACCGTGACCGGCAACGTCGAAACCAATGACACGGCCGGCGCCGACGGCATCGCCTCGATCGCCTGGGATAGTGCATCGGGCAACACGGTCACCGGCACCCACGGCACGCTGACCTTCGGCACCGACGGGTCCTACAGCTATCAGGCCAACCCGAACACCTCGGGCACCGACACCTTCACCTACACCATCACCGACGGTGACGGCGACACCTCGCAGGCCACGCTCACCATCACCGTGGCGGGCAGCGCACCTTCCGTCACGCCAGAGACCGCGACGGTTGACGAAGCGGCGCTGGACACGATTACCAACCCGGGCGATCTCGGCCACGGATCGGTGACCGGGTCGAACCCGAGCTCGACGGCAGAAACGACGACGGGGACCCTGACCTTCTCGGATCCCGATGGCCCGGTTACCGTGACCGGTGTGGCGGCCGGCAATAGCGGCGGTGCCGACGTAAGCGGCAATGTCTCAACAACGATCGCCGGGACATACGGACTGCTGACCGTCGATGCGGCGGGCCACTACACCTACACGCTGACGACGCCGTACACGACGAACCCGGTTGCCAACAACGGTGCCGAGGTCGAGCCGGGCAAGGATGTGTTCACCTTCACGGTGACGGATGGACTGGGCAACACCTCTACGTCCACGATCTCGATCGACATCAAGGATGATGTGCCTTCGATCACGCTGAGCGGGACGCAGCCGACGCTGTCGGTTGACGAGAGCTACCTGGCCAACGGCTCGACGCCGAACCCGGCCAATACGGTCTCGACCGGCAACTTCGCCGGCGCCTTCACCACGGTGCAG
>NZ_JAVIIW010000052.1:0-48044 GCF_033977205.1 Mesorhizobium album
CCTGTTTTGCTTCCTCAGGTCCGGCCGAGGCGTATTCGCCGACCACGTCGTTGGTGTTCGACGGGTTGATGTTGCGCGAGCCAGCATCGCCCAGCCACTCGCCGTCGATCAGGTTCTTGCGGAGCACGGTCATGTTGTTCCTTCGAAAAATCTGCCGCCCTTGCCCGTCGGCGTTGCACGAGTAAGCGGTCAGACAGGCTCTTCCGACCCCGTTTTACTTTGGCAGGAGGCCCCGCGCGGCCAGATTGCGCATCAGGTGCGGCAGACCAAATGCCCAGGGCGGACACTCCGTCGACAGACGAACCCGATTGGTCAGTGCGCCAAGCCTGTCGTTCGAAATGGTGACGATGTCCCCGACCTTGAGTGTGAATCCCTGTCCCTCGACATCGCGGTCTTCCACGGGCGCGAACATCGTACCCATAAAAAGCACCAATCCGTCCGGATACTGGTGGTGCCGCCCGATCGTCTGCGCGACGAGATCGAGCGGATCGCGGCTGATTTCCTTCATCGAACTGCGGCCATTGAGGACGAAACCGTCCGATCCCTCGACCCTGAGACCGAGCTCCGCGCTGCGGACATCCTCCAGCGAATAGCTTTCGTCGAACAACCGGATGAACGGGCCGATCGAGCACGAGGCATTGTTGTCCTTGGCCTTTCCGAGCAACAAGGCCGAGCGCCCCTCGACATCTCGCAGGTTGACGTCGTTGCCGAGGGTTGCACCCTTGACCCGACCCTTGCTGTCGACGGCGAGCACGATCTCGGGTTCCGGATTGTTCCACTTGGAAATCGGATGCAGGCCTACGTCCGAGCCATGACCAACGGCGGACATGACCTGAGATTTGGAGAAAACTTCCGCATCAGGGCCGATGCCGACTTCCAGATATTGCGACCAGACACCTTCCTCGATAAGCGCGGTTTTGACGCGCATCGCCTGCGGGGAACCGGCCTTCAGACTTTGCAGGCTATCGCCGATTGCATCAGCAACCTTGCGGCGTATCCTGGCAGCGAGATCGGGATTTCCGGCTGCTCGCTCTTCAATTACTCGTTCGATCATCGAGCGCGCGAACGTCACGCCGCATGCCTTGATCGCTTGAAGATCGATTGGGGCGAGAAGACGTGGGACGCCGCTCTCGGGAGGTCCTGAAAGCAGTGGGCCAATATCCTCAAGGCGCTCGCCCTGCCCCGCTCGAACGAAGCCGGCCGGGTCGTCCATTTCCAGCAACTCGCTCATGGTCGGCGTTTCTTGCGACGTGATGTCGAAGACGCCGCCGTCCCTTATCGTCACAAGGGATGGCCCTTACGCCAAACACGACCGACGAAAGTGCCTTCGTTGAAAACTGCGCTCAAGGTTCGCCCTCGGGCAGGACTCGCATGATCGCTTCGATTTCGACGGTCATTCCGTTCGGGAGAGAACCCATCCCAACCGCAGAGCGGGCGTGTCTGCCGCGCTCTCCCAAAACATCGACAAGCAGGTCGGAGCAGCCATTGATGACTTTAGGGTGGTCGGCAAAGTCGGCAACGGCGTTGACCATGCCAAAGAGCTTCAAGACCTCGAGCCGGTGCAACCCGCCGGCCGCTTTGCTCGCGACGGACAGAAGTTGGAGACCAACTGTGCGGGCATGCTCGTAGGCCTCTGCAACAGTCACGTCGCTGCCGATCGTGCCCACAATCCATGAGCCGTCGCTTGCGCGCGGCCCCTGGCCGGAAAGATACAGGGTGTCTCCACTGATCTTGAAGGGGACGTAGTTTGCCGATGCGCCGGGATCATCGGGCAGCGCCAAACCGAGTTCCCTCAGCCTGGACACAGGATCGTGCAACGACATGCTAGTTCCTTTGGGTTCGAATGTTGTGAGCGATTTTCTCTCCGAACATGATGATCGAGAGATTGGTGTTTGCCTGACAATCGAGCGGCATGATCGAGCCATCGACCACTCGCAAGCCCGTTACGCCACGCACCCTGCATTCCGTGTCCACCACGCTTGCACTGGCGTCAGGTCCCATGCAGCAGCCGCCCGCGCCATGCTGGGCGTCGGAGGATTGTTCAAGCAGGAATTCGTCGACCTGCCGATCCGACGCATGATCCAGCCACGACAAAGGCAGATCGCTGTCGCCGAGTGTCATGCCGTCGGTTATACGCTGCAACGGATTCTGCTTCGCGATCTCGCCGAGGTGCCGGTAAGCTCGCCGCATGCGCTCCAGGTCAATCGCGGCGTCCAACATGTTCTCCTCGATGATCGGCTGATCTTCAGCTCGCGGCGACGACAACATGACGCTGCCCCGGCTCTTTGCCTCCATCAGAATGAGGTTGACCATCGACTGCCCAAATTGAGCGCTATCGGATTCGACGCCGATGCCGCCGTGGTTCATGGCGTTGTAGAGGATGTCTTGAGGGACGCCGCCCGGAACCCCGGAACTCATCTTCACACAGCAGTTGGTGTGCCGCTGGTTCGGGTCCGTTGCCTTGTATTCCGGTTTCAGCTTGAGTTCGATCCGACAATAGGGATGATCGAAAAAGCCCTCGCCGACCGGAAGGTCGGCCACGACCGTGATGCCGTGTTTTCGCAGCACTTCGGCTGGCCCGAGCCCGGATCGCTGCAAGATCACGGGCGAATGGATGGCTCCCGCAGAAACGACCACCAACGGTGCATGGAAATTCTTCCGTTCACCTGAAACGATTGCGCTCACACCGGTCGTGATAGGACCGGCAAGAAGGATTTTCTCGACGGTCGTCTCGCCGATAATCGTCAGATTCTCCCTCCCCCGCGCCGGTTCGAGATAGCCGTCGTTGACTGAAACACGTTTGTTGTCTCGGCTGTTGATAGCGAAGGTGCAGACGCCTTCGGCATCCGGCGCATTCAGGTCTTCACCCCATGGATGACCTAGAGCCATGGCGCTGTCGCGCATCGCGAGGTCAACGTGGCCCCATTTGTCGAAAGGCGCGCGATAGATAGGGATCGGCCCGCCCTTGCCATGGTAGGGCGCGTCGATCGGGTCATCTTCCAGCCTTTTGAAAAATGGCAACACGTCTGCTCCAGACCATCCAGCGCAGCCTGCTTCGGCCCAGCGATCAAATGCATGCAGCAGCCCACGAATTGCTATCTGGGCGTTCACCGACGTCGATCCACCGAGCCCTTTGCCACGCCAATAGATGCGGTGCTCCTGCCGTTTCGTGCGGCGTGCTATCAGATCGGTGTACATGTACTTTTCCTGAAAATGACGCGGCAGGATCAGATTGAAAGGATTGGCGCTTTCCATTTCCGGCGGTTGCTCTTGCGCCCGAAAGCTTGGCCCAGCTTCCAGCAGAAGAACGCGACGATCCCGGTCTTCGCTCAGTCGCGCAGCGACAACAGCGCCCGCAGCACCGGCTCCCACGACTATGGCATCGTACAGCATATCTATGTCCTCGTTATTGCGTAGAGCGCACCACGTGGCGACGCTCCGAACGCCGCCGGCCTGGCAGCGCGGTCATGACTCAGTTCAAGATTTGCGCCAGCATACCGCCGTCGACCATGAGATCGGTTCCGGTGACAAAGCGGCTTTCCGGCGATGCAAGAAAAAGCGCTGCGGCAGCGATATCCGCTGGCGAACCAGGGAGCCCTCCGGGAAGAACTCGCTCGAAGGTTCGACGGGTTTCCGGCTGCTCAAAATTTTCCCGGGTCGCCGGCGTCGTGATCGGCCCGGGCAGGATCATATTGACGGTGATACCATACGGCCCGAGATCCACGGCTGCCGAACGTGTCAGCATGCGCATGCCGCCTTTGCTGCTGGCATATGGTGCCGCACCACGTTCTGAAGCGACAGAGTTGACCGACCCGATCAAGATGATGCGACCCTTCGTGGCCTTCGCCACCATGCGCGAGGCAGCAGCTCTCGACACAAGAAATGAGCCCGTCAGGTTGGTGTCGATGTATCGGTTCCAGGTGTCTAGACTCAGCTGATGAAACGGACCGCTGCCCCCCAGCACAGCGGCTGAATGAACAACAACATCAATATCGCCGATCTCCATCGCGACGCGATCGAAAGTTCCCTCGACCGAGGTTTCATCGGCGACGTCGCATCGATAGCTTCGAACACCGTCGGGAACGCGATCAGGCCGCTCCCTTATATCCAATGCCGCCACCCTACCACCCTCCTGCCAGAAGGCATCGACGGTCGCAGCTCCTATCCCGCTGGCGCCGCCCGTCACGACAATGACCTTGTCCTTGAATCTAGGCATGTCTTCTCTGTCAGACCTGTGTGAAATCGACGGCGAGCGGCGTTCGCATCTGATCGATCATTGCCGCCGCAACATCGACATGGCGCCGACCACCTGTCCGCGCGAACAGTCCATGGCCGGGCAATAGCGCATCGAAGCCGAGCCGCGACAACGACAGGATGCTGTCGCATGACCGGCCCACATCGAAGTCGTATGTCTTTTGATAGATGATGCGACCCGAATGCAGTAGCGCATCGCCAGTGACAAGCGCGCGAAAGCCGTCCTGCTCAACGACGAAACTCATATGATCGAGACTGTGACCCGGCGTCGGAACCGAGGTAACGGTCGCATTCCCGAGGACAAAAGATTCGCCAGGTTCGAAGGCGGCGTCCGGCTTTGGCGGAAGGTATTTGTAATGCTGGGGATAGACTCCGGCGCTGCGCGCCGCGGCAAGGCTGATGCCTTCCTCGCCCTTTCTCAGTAGCTCTTCTGTCAGTTTGCCGCAGAGAAGGGTGCAGTCGAGAAGTTCCTTGATCTCAAAGGCCCCACCCGAATGATCCGCATGCCCGTGCGTAAGGAATGCGTATTTGAGTTTCTTTTGATCGAGCCCGTCGTCGTGCATCTCATGCAAGAGAGCTCCAACATCGACACCTGCTCCTGTATCGAAAAGCAGGTACACATTGCCCGCGTCGAACAGCCAGCAATTGCAGTCGAGATCATTTGTCAGCGAACATCCTTGGACGCCGGACGCCACGAGGTAAATGTTTGGGGCAACGCGCACGAGAACTCCTGTCGCTCAGATTCCGTTGTCGGCGCAGTGTTCGAACAGGCGCTGCAAAAAGGCGACGCACTGCTCAAGCTGATCGATTTCGATCCATTCGTCGGCAGTATGCGCTTGCTGGATGTCGCCAGGCCCGCAAACGACAGTAGCGAAACCGGCCTCCTGATAAATGCCTGCCTCCGTCCCGTAGGAGACAGCCAGTGTCCCATTCCGCCCTGACATCCGAAGCGCAAGGCTCGTGGCTTCGGACGCGACATCGGCGATGAGGGGCGGTGTATCATACGCCAGATGGGTGGTGATCTCGGGCACGAGTCCTCCCAACCGCCGTTGCTCTACCAGTTTGTTGCGGACGTGCTCGCTGAAAGACTCCTTGATCCTGATAAGCTGCCCGGGGAGGATCGGTCGGACTTCCCAGTCAATTGCGCACGCGGGCGCAACAATGTTGCGCACGCTACCACCCCTGACTGAGCCAATATTGATGGACGGATAGGGATAGGGAAATGCATCGTCCGCTTGTCCGGCTTTTTGCATTTCACCAAGAGACGATAGGAACGCGATAAGCTCGGCTGCGACCTGTATTGCATTCAGCCCCAGGTGGATCTGCGACGAATGCGCGGCCTTGCCGGCGATCTCGGTTGTGAAGCCGGCCGATCCCTTATGGCGATCGACAACGGCCATCCCGGTTGGCTCGCCGACGAAAATCGCTGCAGGCCGCGTTCCCGTCTGCTTCAGGAAGGCCACGAGTTCGCGAGCGCCATGACAGCCGACCTCTTCGTCGAAAGTCACGGCTACGTGCAGAGGTCGTGCGAGCGTTGACGAGTCAATCTGCGAAGCAGCCGCCATGACGCAGGCGACAAAACCCTTCATGTCGGTTGTGCCGCGCCCGTAGACCTTGCCAGCTTCCCGCGTCAACGCGAACGGCGGCCGATGCCAGTCCTGCCCGGCGACGGGCACCACGTCGACGTGACCGGAAAGCACAATCCCTCCGTTGGCTTCCTTGCCGAAGGTGACCCAAAGGTTTTCCTTTCCGGCCTGATCGCTTGGGAGGCGCCGCACCGATGCTCCGAGGTCGCCAAAATAGTCAGCAATGTATGCGATTATGTCGTGGTTCGCGGCTGAACTGATCGAGGGGAATGCGACCAACTTCGCCAGGATGTCGATGGCTTTTTCGCCGAGCTCACTGGTGGCCTTGAATACCGGCTCGCTGTTTTGCGCATCTGTCCTCACTTGAGACTTTCCTTCATGATTTTTGCTCTGACGGTCGTAATGCCGACATCGCAAACCAACGCTGCGATCACGAGGCCGCCCTTCATCAAGTCGAGGCTCGATGGATCGATGCCGACCACGCGCAAAGCATTCGAGAAAAGGCTCACAATCAGGCTGCCAGCGATGACGCCGATGACGGTACCGCGGCCGCCAAAGATACTTGTCCCGCCCAGCACACAGGCAGCGATCGCATCAAGCAGGAGTGACTGGCCGCCGACATTCGGCGTGACTATCGGAGTCCGGGCAATGAGCGTCACCGCCGCGAGCCATGTGAAACAAGACGCCGTAACATAGGTGAGTAGCAGCACGCGGCTGGTCGACACGTTTGCGAGCACAGTCGCGTCCGCATCCGAACCCGTCGCATAGATGCGCAGCCCGAAGCGTGTGTGATGCATAAGCAAAAAGGCAGCCGCAATGACGAGAATGGCCGCGAGAATTGAAGCCGGCACGCCGCCCAGCCGAGCCGTTCCAAGCCACTTCAAGGACGGCTCGCTAAGAACATAAACCCCCTGTTTTGCGAGAAGCAGCGCAACGCCCTGCACGCACGACATCGTTGCAAGCGTCGCGACGAAGGCCGGTACTCGAAATGCAGTGACAAGGATGCCATTGATCGTGCCGATGAAGGCCACAGTCGCCAGCCCCGCCAGCAATGCCACCGGGAGATCGAAGCCGTCACCGAGCAGACTAGCCATGACGATGCTTGCGAGCGTGACGGAAATGCCCGCCGAAAGATCTATGCCGCCGGTGAGGAGGACAATGAACGCACCGAGCGCCAACATGATGATCGGAACCGCCTGCATCAGGACGATCATCAGGTTCTGGCCGGCAAGAATACGCTCGTCCAGAAGGCCGCATGCCAGAACTGTGACGACGAGCAAGCCGGCCGGGCCAGCGTTGTCGATGAACCTGCGAAGAAGCGTCATGGCGTCGCCTCCATCAAGGTCTTGTCAGGAGATGCAGCCGCCGAGAACGCAAGCTCCATCACCTGCTGCTCACTGGCACCGCGGGGCAATTCGCCAACACTGCGGCCCTCGCGAATGACCGTCACGCGGTCGGAAACCCCGAGTAGCTCCGGTAGTTCGCTGGAAACCAATACGATCGCCGCTCCTGCAGTCTTGAGCTCGCCAATGACCTTGTGGATTTCCGATTTCGCGCCGACATCGACGCCGCTGGTCGGTTCGTCGAGAAGAATGATCGTCGGATTGATGGCCAACCACTTGCCGAGCACAACCTTTTGCTGGTTTCCGCCAGATAGCGTGCCCGCCAATTTCCCTGGAACGGGTGGACGTATATCGAGCTTTCTGATGAGTTCGTCGGCTTTCCGCATCAGGGACGAGACCGAAACGATCCCATGACGATGGTTTCGCTTCATCCAGATGAGCCCAAGATTGTCGCTGACGCTGAGACAGCTCACCAAGCCTTCGAGGCGCCGATCCTCTGGGATGAAAGCAACGCCCAGATCGGCAGCGTGAGCCTGGTCGCCCGATTTGAGCGACTTGCCCCGCAGTTCGATCTTACCGCCCGAGAAATTGTCGAGACCCGCGATGCAACGCAAAATGTCGGTGCGGCCACTGCCCATCAGGCCGGCTAGTCCCAGAACCTCACCTTGCCTGACCGTCAGGCTGACATCATGCAATAGGCTTTGCGTTGAGAGTTTGCTGACCTCGATGACCGTATCTCCGAGCGGCGAGGCTACCCATGGGAAAACGTTGCCAAGGTCGCGGCCAACCATCAAATGAACCAGTTCTCGTTCGGTGACATCGTTCATGGACACGTCGCCGACGAGCCTCCCGTCGCGCAGCACGATGGCGCGCGCCGCCAGCTCCTTCACCTCCTCCATCTTATGGGAGATGTAGAGAACGCAGCTGCCGCGTTCCGCGAGCTTGCGAACGATGACGTAGAGTTGGTCGCGCTCCCTGTTGGTGAGCGCGCTCGTTGGTTCGTCCATCACTATGAGCCAAGCTGATGCCAGAAGCGCCTTCGCAACCTCCAGCATCTGGCGCTCTCCCACAGTGAGGTCACGAACTGGCATGTTGACGTCCCGGTCGAGCCCGACATCGCGCAATGCCCCCGCCGCCCGCCTACGCATCGCGGAGCGTCGCAGGAAGCCTAGGAAAACTGGCTCCCGCCCAAGTGACAGGCTCTCCGCAATCGTGAGATCGGGAACGAGACTGAAGTGTTGGTGGATGACTGCAATATCGTTGTTGTCGGACGTTGCCGTCTTGCTTGTCCGCCCGAATGTTATCGTGCCGGCATCAGGAACATGGACGCCAGACAGGCATTTGATGAGCGTCGATTTGCCCGCGCCGTTCTCGCCCACCAGGGCCACGACTTCGCCACCCTTGAGCTCGAACGAGATGTCACTGAGAACCCTGACATGGCCGAACTGCTTGCCGAGACTTTCGACTTTCAGCGACTGTCCGCTGCGATCCTCGTTCCGCTTCGCGGTAAGGATCGACTGGCGGCTCCGGAAGATTGCCCTCAATGGCAGATCTCCGCGCACCAGCACCGCAATCAGGATCAGCGCACCGGAGATAATATAGATCACTTGCTGCGAGACCTGCAGAAAGGCGAGCCCGCTGTTGATCGTACCAATGGCAATCGCTCCAAGAAGCGTGCCAGCGACCGAGCCCTTGCCGCCGGAAAGTCTCGCTCCGCCAACCACCGCAGCGGTGATCGCAGCGAACTCGAGACCAGTTCCGGCCAAAGGCTGCGCGGAGCCAAGCCGGCCAATGCCGATGATGGCCGCGACGCCGCTTGACGCTCCACAGGCGACATAGGTGAAGGACTGGACCAGCTTGACCGAAACAAGCGACGCACGCGAAGCGATCTCATTGCCGCCGACAGCGAAGATCGAACGACCGATGACCGTTCTTCTCAAAAGGAAGCCCCACGCCCCACAGAAGATGAGGGCAAGCACGAAACCTGCGGGAATGCCAAAGAGGCTGGCTTGCCCGGGCCACAGCATCAGAGGATCGGCGACTGGAATGCTCGATGCCCTCGACAGGCTGAGTGCAGCACCGCGGGCCAATGCCATTGTGCCAAGCGTCGCGACGAAAGCACTGATCCGGAACCCAGCAATCAATGTTGCATTGATTGCACCAAAGAACCCGCCAGCCAGGATGGCCGCGAGGATGCCAAGCACGCCCGAGCCCGTCGCACCGAGCACCAGGGCAGCGACAATTCCGGCCGTAGCCATAGTTCCACCGACGGAAATGTCGATACCGCGAGCGATAATGACCCCGGTCATGCCGAACGCCACCACAGCGACGATCGCGCTTTGCTGGCCGATGTTCAGAAGATTCAAAACCGTAAGGAAATCGGGTTGCGCTAGGGAGAACCCGGCAATTGCAATTAGGATTAGCGCGACGAGCAGAAGCTCGTCGCGCCTCCCTGGGAGGATGGACGATCCGAACGCAATTCTACGCTCGGATCGCCCGGGAGTGAGCTTGGTCACGACCAATCCTTGGTGCGATTTTCAGTTTCCGACGCTCATCGCGGAGTTCGGATTCTTGGGACCAAATTCATTGGTGTAATCGACACCCACCTCCTTGGCTTTCTCAGGCGTGATGGTGTCGAGCTTCTGACCATCTTTTGCAAGCGCCGCAGCACCCGCTTCGGTCGCGATGAAATGCGTCGGCATATAGAGATCGTGCGGCAGTTTCTCGCCCTTGGACAGGCGTGCGGCGACAGCGACGTTCCAGTAGCCGACGCGATAGGCGCCTGTCAGAACGTCGAGCGACATCGCACCGCTTTCGAACAACGGTGTCATTTCAGCATCACCGTCGTAGCCAGCCACCTTCAGGTCCTTCCCCGCCGTCTGCGCGACCGTGTATGCGCCTAGACACATCGTGTCGGATATGCACGAAAGGCCCTTCAGGTCTGGGTAGGTCGAAACCCAGGTCTGCGCGACATCGGCCGCTTTGGACGGGTCCCATCCGGCAGGCTGGATGCCGACGACTTTGACGTCGGGAAATTCCTTGGCGAGTGTGTCCGTGAAGCCCTTCTCGCGTGTGTCAGACACATAGTTCCCGCGCGCGCCGATAAGAAGGGCTACCTCACCTTTGCCGCCGATGGAATGCGCAAGGGCGCGTGCCACTTCGGACATGTTGCCGTAGTCGGGATACAGCGTCGAATAGTTGCCGCCGGCCTCGACCTTGTTGCCCATGGTGATGACGGGAATGCCGGCGTCCTGCGCCTTCTTGAGAACGGGAATGAGCGCATTTTTGTCGAGCGGGTCGACGAGAATGGCGGCTGCCTTCTGACTGATCAGATTTTCGATCAGCGAAACCTGCTTTTCCGGGCTTCCTTCGGCACTCTGCCACGACGTCGTCACGCCGTAGTCCTTGGCGGCGACATCGCCTGCTTTCATCATGCGCACGAAGAACGAGCTTTGCAGGTCGATCGCCACGATGCCGATAACTTTATCTTGGGCGACCGCGGACGATGAATATAGTCCGATGCCTGCAACGGCGGCGAGCATCATTTTGCGAAACGTTGGAAGGGACGTCATGGAAAATCTCCTCTGGGTGTCAACCTTGATACCGACCATCTTGCTTTTGATCCCTCCAGAGCGTCGGGCATCGGAGGTGTTGCTAATAAGCCATCACATTTCGATTTATATGTAAAGCGGTATTCGTATATGAAACGATCATTGCATGCAAAAGGAGACGCTGCTAATGTCCGATGACGAATTGAACGAAGAAAAATCCTACTCCGCGCCGGCGCTTGAGAAGGGCCTGGATATCCTGGAAAGCCTGGCGGAGCGGGCATCTGCGGTGTCGCTGCGCGATCTGGCTACACGACTCGGCAAGAGCAAGAACGAGATATTCCGCATGATCCATGTGCTGATTGCGAGGGGCTATGTGCAGCGCGACGCGGAGACGGAAGAGCTAAGTCTCACGAACAAGCTTTTCGCGCTTGGCCTGCAGACGCCGCAATCAAGGACACTTTTGGAGGTGGCCTTGCCGGAGATGAAAAAACTGGCGGAAGAAGTGGACCAGGCGCCGCATTTGGTCGTCGTTCATAAGGGCAGGACCGTCATCATAGGCCACATCCCGACCAATTCGGACGTGACGTTCAATCTTCATCTCGGGTACGGCCGACCCGCCTCCGAGGCCACGACCGGCAAAGTCATCATGGCGTTTCAGACAGATGACAAGCGGCGGCTGATGATTGGAGACTGCGAACGCTACGCCGGCACCAAGATCGATTCCGACGCACTCCAAAACGCTCTGAACGAAATTCGCAATTCCGGTCACGTCCTCGGCAAAAGTACGGATTTCGTTGGCATCACCGATATCTGCTGTCCCGTGCTGGATGCGGAAGGCCATGCTGTCGCCAGTATCATTGTTCCCCACGTCGACCGCGTTCGGGAAAACCACGATCACAGCGACGTCCTAAATGCAGTCAAGCGCACATGCGAGCGCATCGAAAGCCGTCTTTGAGCCGACCGAGGACCACAAGGTGAAAGCATCTGCGCAACTCGACCAGACCATTCGCGGTGTCCCGCCGGGTGTCGATATCTCGGACAAGGCCGTCGCGCCGCAAAGGTGGGCGCCGGCAGACGGAAGCATGGCCTTGCCGGTGCTGACGATGAACATGGAGGCCTTCGGCTCGAACACTGAAGCGTTCCTCAAGTTCGCGGCGGATGAGGGTGTCGACCTCGCCCCGCACGCCAAGACGCCGATGATCCCTGAGATCGCCGCATCGTTGGTCGACCGCGGCGCATGGGGCGCGACGGTTGCGAACACTCAGCAGCTGGCCGTCATTCTGGACAGCGGCATCAAGAACATCATCTTTGCCAGCCCGCCTGGCGGCGTTACCGGTTGCACCCATCTGGCAAAGACACTCAGCCTGTGGCCCGAAGCGAATGTCTATGTTTTTCTCGATTCAGTCGATGCCGTGAAGGCGTTGTCTTCCGCGCTGAAGCAGAAACCCGGAGCTATGGCGCATGGCTTGATCGAGGTCGGTTTTGGCCGCACAGGAGCAAGAACCCTAAAGCGCTGCCTCGAGGTGCGCGATGCGATACGCGAAACAAGCGGCGCCATACGGCTCGGTGGAATCGCGACTTATGAGGCTGCAGCTGTGACAGCGACCGAGAACCCAGAGGCAACATTTGCCCGGCTGTTCCGACTTGTCACCGATGCCTACAGATCCGTAGTCATGGAAACCCGCGCCGATGAACCTCTGATCGTCTCGGCTGGCGGTTCGGTTTATTTCGACGAGGTCATACACGCGCTTAAGCCGCTTCTGGACGAACGCGATGCGAGCCGATTGATCCTCCGTTCCGGAGCCCTTTTCTTTTCCGACGATGGACTCTATCGGCAGGCATTCTCTGCCATGGCCGATCGAGGAATCTCTACATCGATCGCCCGTGCAATCCAGCCGACACTGTCCCTGTGGGCAGAGATCATATCGCTTCCGGAAGACCACCTCGCCATTGCAGGCTTTGGGATGCGTGACGCGCCAAACGACCAAGGCCTGCCAGTCGCAAAGCAAATTCTCCGGAATGGTACGAATCTCAAGATCGAACCCACGTTGCTGCCGCAGGTGTACCGATTGAACGATCAGCACGCCTTTCTCACCGGGCGCTCTATCGACCAGCTCAAAATCGGAGACATTGTAGAATTTGGCATCTCGCATCCCTGCACGGCGCTGCAGCGCTGGCGGGTGATCTTCGGGCTCGGCGCAGATGGCAAGGTCGACCGGGTATTCCGCACCGAGTTTGGATAGCTGTCCACTCGTACCTTCTATCCTCCTTTTTGACAGGTGATTGTCCATGGCCTCGGCAAAGCGTGAGGTGTTTGAGCTGTCAGCGAAGGGCATCGATATCAGGCTCGACCTGAGCGTCGGGCACATCGCGCAGTTCGTCGTGTCCAAGTGGGGTAGCAGTATCGCACCGTTTCACCGTGCGCCGTGGGCTGATGCTCCCATCACCAATAGTTCGAAGCGCTTTCCCCCTCACCTCGAAAGCCTCTCGATCGATTTTCTCTGTGCGCCCTTTGGCCGATCAGATGTCGAGCCGGCGCCCGATCACGGATGGTCGGCGAACGCCGAGTGGGTTCCGATTGGTTTGGATGATTTCGGAGACGGCAAAACCGCGTCGTTTGAGCTATGCCGGAAGATCCTTGGTGCCACCGTTGTCAAGAAACTCACCGTGCGCCACGGACATCCGTTCTTGTACCAGTCACATCAATTCAGCGGCGGTTCAGGTTCATTGCCTATTGCGTATCACGCGATGGTCGACTTACCCCAGGGTGCTGCAATTTCGGTGTCGCCCAAAGTCATGGCGCGGACTGCAGATGTGCCTCTTGAGCTCGACCCCCTCAGCGGTTCGTCACTGCTGTCGTATCCCGCTACGAGTGAAAGGCTTGATCGATTTCCGACACGTGACGGAACGCATGTCGACCTGCTGACCTACCCGCTCGGAGAAGGTCAGGTGGATTTGGTGATGCTTCTTGAACGGCATGACAACGCGATTGGCTGGACGATCGCGGCCCGGCCGATGGAAGGGGACATGGCAATCGTCCTGAAATCACCGAAGGAAATGCCGACAACAGTGTTCTGGTATTCGAACGGAGGGCGACTCTACGAACCTTGGAATGGTCGCCATAAGGGCGTTCTTGGTATCGAGGAGGCGCGCACCTATTTCAGCGCGGGTCATGCTGCATCACAAATGCCCAATGACCTGTCAACGGCAGGGTATCCCACCACATTCACGCTGGGCGACGAGCTTCAAATCCGTTCGGTTCTAGGAGCCTGCCCCCTCTTCGGCCGCAGCAACAAATACCGATCCGTTGATCGACACAATGACCATTTGAGCCTGGTCAATGACGACGGGTCGGTGATGGAACTGCCATTCGATTGCAATTTTCTTGATTGATCGCAACCGCCGAGCGGGAGCTCGACGACGCTTACAAAAGGATTGACTCTTTCTATATTGGATTCAATATCCAACATCCGATATGCGATAGAACTGCCTACCGTCGTATTGAGGATGCCTCTGCAAAATTCTATCAAGGGGAACAAAATGAAGAAGTTCATGACCGCCGGCCTGGGCGCATTGGCAATCGCAACAGCCTTGAGCGGAACCTTTGCCTCAGCAAAAGAACTCAAGGGATCTGTCTATCTTCTGGTCCCGAATGTCAGCACACTGCGCTGGGCGAAATTCGACATTCCAAACATCACGGCTGCGCTTCAGAAAGAAGCGCCGGGCGTGAAACTGGAGGTGCTGAACGCCAACGACAACATGCAACAGCAGTTGTCTCAGGCAGAATCGGCGCTTGCGAACGGCGCGCTCGGCATCATCCTCGTCGCGGTCGATCCCCCACGCTCAGCGGGCATCCTCGCAAAGGCGGATGCTGACGGGGTACCCGTCGTCACCTATGCGCATGACCCTGGCGCAGGGCCGGTCGCCTATCATGTCGTGGTTCCGTACTCGGACATCGGCGAAGCGCAGGGCAAGCTGCTTGCCGAAAACTTGCCCGAACACAGGCCGGTCAGATTGGCGTACATGCTCGGAGATCCCAACTTCTCGTTCTACAGCGAACAGATGAAGGGATGGGACAAGAACATCAATCCACTTGTCGCCAACGGCTCGGTCGAGATCGTCTGCCGGGCAGACGCAATGTTCTATCTTCCGGCCAACGCTCAGAAAAATATGGAGCAATGCCTGACCAAGGCCGACAACAAGGTCGACGCGGCAGTGATCATGAATGACGACACGGGCGGCGGCGTTGTGGCAGCTCTCGCCAATCAGAACCTTACAGGCAAGGTGAAACTGTTTGGCGGCTACGACGCCACTCTCGAGGGGATCCAGCGAGTTCTGGCTGGATGGCAGGCAGCCGACATGGCGCCCGGTTACAAGGCGATGGCGAATGCTGCGGTGAAGCTGCTGTTGTCGAAAATAGAAGGGCAAGAGCCGCCGGCGGACTTGGTGACCACCCGGTTCGACAACCATTTCGTCAAGGGCGGAGTCCCGACCTTTGCCGGCCCAAACGTCTTCATCACCGCCGACAACGTTCAGACAACCGTTGTTGATGAGGGGCTCTTCACCAAGGCGGAAATTTGCACAGGGATCGCGGTCGGCTCCGCCTTTTGCAAGAAATAGGCAGCCCTTGCGTATCGCCTCAACGCAAGGGCAATGACATGGCGGCGCTGCTAGCTCAACAGCCAATCATCGAAGTCCGAAATGTCTCCATTCATTTTGGAGGCATCTCGGCTTTGACGGATGTTTCATTCGACGTCTGGCCAGGCGAGGTGGTCGCATTGGTGGGTGACAACGGTGCCGGCAAATCGACGCTGATCAAGATTATCTCCGGCGTCCAAACCCCAAGTGCCGGTGAGGTACTTTGCGGAGAAGAGAGAACGTCGATCCGAACGGCGCACGGAGCGGCGGCCGCAGGGATACAGACGGTCTACCAAGACCTGGCGATCTGCGACAATCTCGATACCGTTCAGAATCTCTTCCTCGGACGCGAACTGCGGCGCCCGTGGTATTCCGGAAATCGGCTGAACCGGCCGAAGATGGAGGCTGAAGCCCGTCGCGTGCTTTCCAGCCTCGATGTCAAAATCAAGGATCCAGCGGTGCCTGCAAGCTCTCTTTCAGGAGGCCAGCGCCAGTCAGTGGCGATATGCAGGTCAATTCTTACTGATCCGAAGGTGGTCGTGCTTGATGAACCGACAGCAGCACTTGGAGTCGCCCAGCGGCGCCAGGTCCTCGGGCTGATCGAGCGCCTTCGTGAGCAAGGTCGTGGCGTCATCGTTGTCTCTCATGATCTTGGCGACGTCCAGCAAGTCGCAGATCGCGTTGTTGTTCTCCGGCTTGGAAGGAAGGTCGTGGAGGTCGTGCGGGGATGCTACTCGCGTGAGGATCTGGTGAGCGCAATCACGGGCGTTATGAACGACCAGCAACTCAAAGCCGAAAAAGACCAGTCAACGTGAAGGACGCCGATCGCTTGTCACATCACCTGTCAGCGGCACCAAGCATAAACCCGCCTCACCGCAAATGGCCTAGCTGGCAACAGATCTTCGAAGATCTCGCAACTCGTTGGCGGATGCTACCTGTGCTGGTCGCCCTCGCCGTCATTTGGGGCTATTTCTATTGCGAGAACCCTCTCTTTCTTAGCCCGCGCAATCTGTCGAATCTTTCGATGCAGATCGTCGTCACCGGCACGGTGGCGTTGGGGATGTTCTTTGTCCTGGTAATTGGCGAGATTGATTTGTCGGTGGCGGCCGTGGGGGCTGTTTCGGCGGCGATATCGGCAAACCTCGCCGTCAACATGGGTGCGGAAACTACCACGGCGGTAGTCGCTGGCCTTGCCCTCGGCGCCTGCATCGGCTTCCTCCAGGGGCTAGCGGTCACAGTGTTTCGGGCGCCGTCGTTCATCGTGACCTTGGGGACTTCCCTGGCCTTGCAAGGAGCTTTGCTCCAATTGCTGCCTCAGACATCCAGCCTGATCTCGTTGGTCGGGCAACCGCTAGGAAACATCGGGAACACATACCTACCTGCTCGGATAAGCGTGATGATCGTGGCGATTCTCGTGGTCACGCTTTTTCTGCTCAGAATCCAGGACCATCTTGGCCGGCGCAACGAAGGCGCTGGCTCGGGCTTATTGACAGGAGTGATCACTCCGGTTGCAATCGCCTCGCTTCTTGGCGTCGGTGTGATCGTTGTCTTCGATGCGTATCGGGGAGTTCCGATGCTGGTCGCCATTCTCCTGGTCCTGCTGTCGTTCTTCGCCTATATCACGGCCCAGACCCGATTCGGGCTTTACCTCTTTGCCATAGGCGCCAATGCCGAAGCGGCCCGAAGGGCTGGAATATACGTCTCTACCCTTCGCATTGCGGGCTTTACGCTTACGGGACTCTTTGCAGCGATCGGGGGCATGATGGCCGCCGGCCGGGTGCTTGCAGTCTCTCCCGATTCAGCAGATTCAACTCTCCTTCTGGAGGCAATTGCGGCGGCTGTCATAGGTGGCATCAGCCTCTTTGGTGGTCGCGGATCAGTCTGGTCGGCACTGATTGGAGCACTGGTCATTGGCAGCGTTTCGAACGGAATGCTTCTGATCAATGCATCGACATCGACTCGGCTTGAGGTGCAGGGAGCAATTCTGACGCTAGCTGTCGTCCTTGATGCTCTATTGAGCCGCCGCGCACTGCGTCGATAGGCAAAGCTCGATGACGCGCTCCATCACGCTATGCAGCCCAAAGAAACGCTGATTGGCGAGCGGCTTCACCGCCGTGACGACCCATAAGCGTCATCAATTAATTCATCTACTGAAAGTCCTTGTTGGTGATAGCCGACAGTGGATAATCGCCAACTCGCTAAACGGTGTCAGAAGTGGAAAGGAACCGAGGGTGACCATACGTGCCATTGCATGGGACATTGACGGCACGCTCGTTGACAGCGAGCCCCTCCATCACGAGGCGCTGGTCACCGTTTGCCGCCGCTGGCGGGTGGACTTGTCGGATGTCCCCGATGAACAGTTCACTGGGGTGCATATGCCCGACATCTGGCTCGCTCTTGCCGATCGGATGCCACCGACCCTGACCGAGGAGAAGTGGAACACTGCGATCGTCGACTACTACGTTGCGGAATGCGCTACTCTCGAGCCGTCGCCGGGGGCGATCGAGGCGATGTACTATTTCGACGAACGAGGTATCAGACAGGTCTGCGTTTCAAATTCGGCGCGTGCAATCGTCGACGCCAACATTCGCGCCCTCGGGATCACGGAGCGCATTTCATTCTCGATAAGCCTCGACGACGTCCGGCACGGCAAGCCGGATCCAGAGCCTTACGCCACAGCATGCGCCAGGCTCGATCTCCGACCCAGGCAGGTGCTAGCGGTCGAAGATAGCCTTGCCGGGCTGCGGTCTGCACGAGCTGCCGGCCTGTTGACTGCGTTCTACAGCCCGAGGAACGAGGTTTCAGTCGATGCTGACGTCGTCGTCACGGATTTGCGGCAACTTCCGGAAATAGCTCGTGGCTTCACGGTCGGCAGGTTCTCGTTCTCTGATGCTGGGCGAGAGCACCATCGCGCCACCATTGCGGATCGCTCCGACGGCTAGCTTTTGCCAGCCGAAGAAGAAGCCTTGACTGACGGGGAAAGGCTCTTTTCGGAAACCCGCCCTTGGCAGCCAAGACACCGGCAATGGATGTCCGAGCAGACGGATTGCCATAGCCGGCTTGTCCCACTGGGCTAGAACCAAGGACCGCGATCGTCGTCCGGGCCCATTTGAGCTGGGCGGCGGTTCAAAAACGCATCCATGTGGACCACTATTTGGTCGGTCGAGGCGTGAACCACCGCATACATTGCAGGTTCGTCGCTATAGATCGTTGGCACCGAGCCGCTGACCAAAGGGAGTTGATGTACCAAACTCGGTGGTGCCGAGAAGCTTATCCCGCGAATTTGCCCACTGATCGGACGATGGGCGTGGCCAAAGAAGATGTGGCGCACCGGATGGCCACGGAGCAAGGCAAGAAAGTCTTCCCCATCCTCGAGCATGATCAGATCCATGAGACCGTGCGCGATCCCGAAGGGCGGGTGATGCATAAAAAGATAGGTCGGAAGGTCCCCTGCTGCAGCGAGCTCGGCCTTGAGCCAGGCCTTGCGATCATCGCAATATAACCCCGCGGAAGAGGGCGGTCCCTTTAGTGTATCGAGAAAAAGGAACCGCGAACCTCCCCGCGTCGTCGAGCTCTGTACGAAGCCCCTTCCATCCTTGGGTACACCTGGGAAAACCGACTGAAAGTGAGCGCGATCATCGTGGTTTCCCAACATCACATGAGTTTCAATGGGAAATTCGGAAAGCAGGGCCTTTAGCCGCTGATACGCCTGGATCTCACCTTTCTCCGTGAGATCGCCACTGATTACGACGAAACCGGCATCGCTGTGAAACCTGGCAATGTCCTTCAAACAGGCATCGAGCCGGGCAAATGGGTCGATCCCCCAAAGCTCACCGCCTTCGGGCAGGAGATGTAGGTCACTGACATGAACCAATTTCACAGTTTCCGCTCCAACTCTCATGGTGGTCCCGGCCGTCATGGGCCAGCAGTCTCACCCACCGGCGAGGCCGCAGCATCCGATTCCGCAGCGGCTCGCCGCTCTGCGCGGCGCCGAGAGATCTCATACAAGGCTGTGCAGACGATCGTTGTCCCAATCAGGATCAAAGCAAATGCGTTGATGGTCGGGGTAATGCCGCTCCTCACTTTGGAAAACACGTAGACGGTAAGCGTGTCAGAGGTGCCGCGCGTGAACAGCGTGGTGTTGAAATTTTCGGTCGACTGGAAGAAAGCGATCGCCGCGCCTGCCCACATAGCTGGATAGAGATGAGGCAAAAGGATACGCCGGACTACCTGTCCATGACTTGCTCCCAGATCAAGCGCTGCCTCTTCAAGCGCATGGTCGAACGTTTGAAGTCTCGCAAGCACTAGCAGCATGACAAGCGCCGAGATGAAGGAGACCTGGCCCAGCACGGCAAGATGCAGTCCTGCGGGCACTGAGTATTTGTTCCAGAACAGCAGCGTCGAGATGCCGGTGACCGCGCCTGGTGTCAGTATCGGCGCCACCATGATTCCATAGAGACCGGAGCGGATTGTGCCGCCAAGGGTGTTTATGAGAATGGCGCCTGCAGTCCCGATCGGCACCGATAGGGTCACGACCGCCAGGGCGACGAGAACAGTGTTGCGAAACGCAACCCACATACGCCCGTCGTTCCACAAATCCACAAACCAGCGATCGGTCAAGCCCATCCACGGCAACACCGAGGGGAACCGTGAATCGTTGAGAGCGGCACCTCCCATCACAACGAGCGGCAGCAGCATGTAGACTAGGAAAACTACGACGTAGACGCGGAGGAGCCAGTTTGATCGCTTGTGCTTCATGGCCGCTTCACTTCGCGATGTCGGAGAGACTTACGCGGAAGATCCGCATGACCGCCGAGACAAAGAAGGTGCAGAGCAGCAGCAGTAGGAAGGCGTAGGCAGAACCTGTGTTCCAGTCCTGCGACTCAAACATCCACTGCTGGATGATCTCGGTGAACCAGCGGGAGTTCGTCGAAGCAAGCAGGGTCGGAACCAAAATCGAGCCTGCCGAGAGCATGAACACCATAACCGAGCCCGAGGCTATTCCTGGCTTGGAATGCGGAAGGACCACCCGCCAGTGAGTGCGCCACCACGGCGAGCCCAGGTCCTCTGCCGCCTCGATCTGGTTGGTATCCAGCGACTGGATCGAGTTGTAGATCGGGAAAAGCATGAACAGCACATAGGTGTAGACGAGACCGATGATGATGCTCCTGAATCCGCTGATCCAGCGGATCGGCGTTTCGATAATCCCGACTTCCGTAAGAAAAATGTTGAGCGGTCCTTTCAGCGACAGGATTATGAACCAGGCAAAGGACCTCAGGATTTCGCTGACCCACAGGGGGATTAGCAGCAGCATGAAGATCGTCGGGACCGCCTTGCTGCTTGCCACCTTGGCCAAGTAGTAGGCAAGAGGATACGCCATAACGAAGCAAAGCACCGTGACGATGCTGCTATAGAGAATAGTCCAGATAAATACCTGTATGTGAATAGGGCTCTTGAAGAAAATCAGGTAGTTATCGAGACTGTATACATCCTTCGGCCCGCCAACTTCCCCAATTGGCAGGTAGGGCCGGAAGGAATTCTCAAAAAGATAGAGGTAGGGAAGGATCACCAGCACCAGCAGCCAGAAAGCTGTCAGTACCACAAGCGTGACAGTGAGTGAGGCGCCGTAGCGGCGAAGCAAGTGGTTCATGCGCACAGCCCCGCACTCACGGGCGCCTCGTCGGTGAGGACAATCGCCCTGTCTGGCTCAAAGGTCATATGCAGCTTCGCGCCGGGCGCCGGAACGGCGGCGGCTCCATCATTGCGAACCTGGACCGTGTGCATTCTTCCATCGCGATCGGTGACCAGGATGTTTATGAAATTGCCCTCAAAGGTGACATCGGAGACTGCAACAGGAATGCTGTTGAAGCCATCGGGCTGGGTGTCGACCAGGCGCGCGTGTTCAGGCCGCGCGTAAAGCTGGCATCGCGTGGTTTTGGTGACGCCAGGCCCCAGGGCGGCGCGGAAGGTACCGAGTCCTGTCTTGAACTCTACGAAAGAGCCAGAGATCGAAACGATCTCCCCCGGAAAGATATTGTTCTCACCGACAAAGGACGCGACGAGTCCGTTGACTGGATGGTTGTAAATCTCTCGCGGGGCCGCAACCTGCTGCAATCGTCCTTGTGACATGATCGCCACCCTGTCCGACATGGCGAGTGCTTCGCCCTGGTCGTGGGTGATATAGATAAAGGTTACGTTGGTACGCTTCTGGATGGCGCGCAATTCAGCGCGCATGTGCTGGCGAAGCTTGAGATCGAGAGCTGATAAAGGCTCATCTAGCAGCAAGACCTCCGGCTCGACAGCGAGGGCGCGGGCGATGGCGACCCGCTGCTTCTGGCCGCCGGAGAGTTGACTGATGGATTTGTCGGCCGCTCCTGGCAGGTCGACAAGTTCCAGAAGCTCCTCGGCCTTTGCCCTGCGGCTCCTCTTGTCGATGCCGCGGACCTCGAGGCCGAAGGAAATGTTCTCCCATACGGGCATCAAAGGAAAGAGGGCCAGGTTCTGGAAAATCAGAACAGTCGGACGCCGGTTGGGGTGAATGCCCCGCATGTCCTTTCCGCCAAGCCGGATGACACCTTCACTCGGCTCTACGAAGCCAGATATCATGCGAAGGATAGTCGTCTTGCCACAGCCCGACGGGCCCAGAAACGAAAAGAATTCTCCCGACTTGATCGAGACACTCACTCGATCTACGGCGCGAAAACTGCCGAAATCCACTGAAACGGACTCAAGCTCGACATCCGCGCTCATCGTTCCTCCCCAAGCAACGCAATGCAATCCGAATGCGACACCGCCAGACGCTGAGCCCGGCGGTGCCGTACTAGATTTGGATCAAGCAGCTTTCCATTTGTCGGCGTATTCGCCTCGCAGCTTGATGAACCATGCTTCCTGGCTCGGCCACCACCAGAGCTTCTGCAAGGCGTCCTGCGGGTACGCGGCCGCGTAGAACTTTTTCACTTCGTCGCTCGTAAGTTCGATACCACCTTTGCCGACAGGATTCGCTGCGAAGGCCGTCGCCCACAGTGCCGATCCCTCGGCGGTGGACACCCACTTGGCGAACTCGTGCGCCTGTTCAACATTCTTGGCATTGGCCATGAGCACCAACCCCTGGTTCCAGCCGAAAGCACCTTCCTTGGGAGCAAGGAAGCCGAACCCGTCGCCGCGCAGATTGAAGCCGGTGGAGTCCCAGTTTTGGCCGATGACGGCGCCGTTGGTGCGATAGGCGGCCTGGGCATCGTTTTCGCTGCTCCAGAACTGCGCGATGTTCGCCTTGTGCTTGACCGCCTCGGCAAGGGCGATGTCCCAAAGTTCGCGCATTGTGGCTTCGTCGCTGTAGCTCTTGATCCAGGGCTTGGGCAATTTTCCCTCAGCATCGAGCCAGCGGCCCATGGCAGCGAGCGACGAGTGAGCACGAACTGCAACCTTGCCCACGTACTTGTCATCCCACAGGTCGCCGAGGCTGCACTTGCCGTATTCGGTCGGTGCATCCTTGATGCTGTATACCATCGCCTCCGTTCCCCAAACGGTCGGAACGTAGATTCGTTTGCCATCGGCGGTAGCGCGCTTGCCGGCATCGCCGTCGGCAAGACCGGCGATGTAATTGTCCATCGCGAGCTTGTTTGTATCCCAGCCCTGCACCAGGCCATTGCTTGCCCAGCCGGCAACCCGATCGAGCGAGGGCTCGACGACGTCGAACGCGCTGGTTTGCAGAGAAACCTTGGCTTGTGCAAACATCGTATCCTGGTCGGGCTGTTCGGTGAAGACCACCTTGATCCCCGTCGCCTTCTCGAAAGCCGGGAAGACCTTGGCCGCCATGTCAGGATAGCCCGACCATCCCATGAAATTGAGGCTTCCGGACGATGAAAAGGCGTTTCTGACATAGAGCGGGCCGGCAAGTCCGACAGCACCTGCCGCAACGGCCGCCTTCAGTATCGCGCGACGACTCAACTGCGCGGCGCGCATGGTCTCGACCGCAGTGCTCGAATGAAACTTCTTCATGGCTCTTAACTCCTCCAAGCGTCCCGACGCCCGGTCGAATCCGCTGTTATGATTGACCTTTACCCTTGGCCGATAACACTCGGCTTCTTTCTTAATTTCTCTGTGACGGCTCCGCGTCTTCGAACGAACTATCGCCGAGAAGGCCAGCCCTCGGAAGGACGATCTTCTTTAGGATTGAGTTGCTATGCTTATGAATGTCGTCACATAAATGTCATGAGCGCGCTCGAGCGAGCACTTGGCTCGCGCCCCAACCGCTAAGGCACAGCGCGCGTCCGACGACCGCCGCCGGGGCCATGGCTGCCAAGCAATGATCCAATCAATCCTCCGGCGGAGTTTTGAGCCTGCGCCGGAGGATACCGCCATTGCCAGGGAGTATAGCAAGGGCGTCTAAGCGGCCTAGGCGCGCGGTATTCTTGATCGAAGAGAGCTGGTCCGCATACGCTCCCTGCACGCGCTTACTTAGACCGTCTCAGGCAATACCATCCGCCTCGATTGACCCCAAAACATCATCCAACACGTCGAGCGCCAAGGACATCTGTTCATGCGTGCAGTCGAGAGGGGGTTTGATCTTGATTAGGTTGCCGAGGCCGGCATAGCGGCTCTCGCCAAAGAGCACGCCCTTCTTGAGACCACGCTTGTAGACTTCACTCGCAGCGCGGAGTGCCGGCTCCTTCGTCTTGCGGTCCTTCACCAGTTCGATCGAGACGAACAGGCCGGGACCGCGGATATTGCCGATCAGTTTGCGCCGGTCGGCAATCTCATGCAGGCGCTGCGTCGCGTAGGCACCATGGTCGCGCGCCTTCTTGCACAGGTCGTCGGCGATAATGGCATCGATAGTTGCGACCGCAGCCGCCATTGCGACCGGGAACTGTCCGAAGGTCAGGGCGTCTTCACCCGCTTCGAAATTGTCGAGCCTGTCACTCGCCATGATTCCCGCCAGGGGGAAACCGCCGCCGATGCCCTTCCCAAAAGTCATGATGTCCGGGACGATGCCGTAGTAGTCGGCGGCGAACATCTTGCCGGTACGGCCGAAGCAACTCTGGATCTCGTCCCAGATCAAAATGATGTCAAATCGGTCGCAGATCTCGCGCACGCCCTTGAGGAAGGAGAGCGGCAGTTCGATGTGCCCGCCATTGCCGAGGATCGGCTCCATCATGATGGCGACGACACCGCCGTCGACGCCCTTCATGATCGTGTCTTCAAGTAGTGAGAGACAGAGTTTGGAATCCTCCTCCACATCGAGCCCGAGTCGCGGACGATAGGGATCGGGATGGGGAACGCGGGTGAAGCGCGGCTGGATGGGAAGGAAGGGATTGTTCGGATGCGGCCAGCTTGCCGCCATCGTGGTCAGCGAGCGCCCATGATAGGAATCTTGCAGGATGATGACGTTATGTCGCCCGGGTCTGTTCTTGTATGCCAGCTTGATCGCCATCTCCACCGCGAGACTGCCATGCAGGCAATAGCCGATGCGGTTAAGATCGCCTGGGGAGATTTCTCGCAGCTTCGCCGTCAGCTGCAGGAGCGGAATGGTGTTGAAATTGGGGCGCGCATGCGTGATCTCGCGCATCTGAGCGATGGCGGCGTCGATGACGCGCGGGTCGTTGGCACCAAGATTGTTCGACCACGCCTGCGATGTGCAGTCGAGATATTCCCGACCAGTGTCGTCCCATACGAGAGACCCCTTGGCGCGCACCAACGTGATCTTGTTGTCATCACCCTCTCTCGGGTCATGCACAAGCGACCGCTTGCCGTGCTCCAACTGCTGACTGATGTTCATGGCTCTGTTGGGCCTCCCTTTCTCTGCGGGCGATTATCCATCGGAAGCCATTGACAACAAGGACGAATGGCGGAACGATTAATTCATGGTGCTTATGAATATCCAACTTCGGCACGTGCGGTCCTTCATTGCGGTGGCGCAGGAGAAGAGCTTCGCCCGCGCTGCCCAACGCCTGAATGTCTCGCAGCCAGCTCTCTCGCAAACCATCATCCAGCTGGAGGAGAACACGGGCTTTCCGCTGTTCGAACGCACCACGCGCGCGGTGAGCCTCACGCCCTCTGGTGAGAAGCTGCTCGCCAGGGCTCTGTCGCTCGCCCGGTCCATGGATTCATTTCAGGATGAGGTGCGGCGCCTGCAACTGACGCTCAAGAGCGAACTACGCGTTGGCTTCATGATCGGCACGGCGGTCGAGTTCATACCAGCGATCGTCAGGGAATTTGAACGGGTGCGGCCGAACGCTATTCTGCATCTGAAGGAGTACGATTTTTCCGATCCGAGCGCCGGCCTTATCGCGGGTGAAGTCGATTGTGGCATCATTCGCCCACCGATAGGTGCGGAAGACATCGAGATTGTCGAAATTGCTCGTGAGAAATGCGTGGCCTGCCTGCCGGTTGGCCATCGTCTAACCGAAAGGTCATCGGTCCGGCTCGACGACATTTTGGATGAGCCAATCATCGGGGCACCCACTCCTGGCGTCTGGCGCGACTATTGGCTGGCGAGTGAATATCGAGACAGCAGCCGACCCGCCAAGGTCGTTTTGGAGGTGGCGACCGTCGAGTCCGAACTGCAGGCGGTCGCTATGGGGCGTGGCATCAGCATTACGGCCGACAGCACGGCACGTTACTACGGGCGACCGGGTGTTGTCTTTCGCGACATAACAGACATGCGCGAGTGCGTGATTGGTATCGGTCACCGCGGCGAGCCAACTGCGCTTATAGCAGACTTCATTGCAGTGGTTAGGCGCATATCAGTGGTTCAAGAAATGAGGGTGAGCCCGACGAGCGAAATAGTCTGAAGCCCGCTGCCTCATTTAAAGCAGATCGGCTCACCGACAGAATATCTCCGCGACTGGTGGCCGCTGCTGATGAATCTGGATCCGCGCCTGCTTCGCCGCCGATTTTCTTATCGCATCGAGAATTTGCATTTCCGCGACGGCGTCGCCGATAGGCCAAGGTTGCTCTATTTCGCCCCTGACAGCACGGGCAAAATCACGGACCTCATGTTCATACTGGTTTGCCGGTGGAATACGGATGACTTCGACATCCTGGTCGAACATGTCGTCTCGCTTCCGTACCCTGATGACTGTCTCTTGTTTGATCGAAGGCCAGACCGCAACCGGAATTTCCATCCAGCCGAGGGTGCCGATTACCATGATCCAGTGAGCCCAGGCCTGTAGCAGGGCGCCGCTGAACAGCAGATTGCGGTTTTCAGGGAATTCAAGGAGACCGGCAACGGCGATGTCGACGCCGTCTGGTGAGAGTTTCTCGAAAGTCGCCGTCGCCGCGATCGGTTCAGCACCAAAAAGAAAGCGGGCCGCTGTAATGGGGTAGACCCCGACGTCGCCGAGAGCTCCCCCGCCAAGCTCTGATTGGAATCTGATATCCTGCGGATTGTCGTTGACCACGCTGTAGGTAGCGTGAATCTGAGTGACGCGCCCAAGCCTGCCACTGCGGATGATTTCGCGCGCAGCGAGCCAGCGCGGATGATATCGGACCATGAATGCTTCTGATATCTCCACGCCAGTTTCGAGTTGAACGGCCGCCAGACGACGGGCTTCAGCTGCATCGAGGGCAAGAGGCTTTTCGCACAGAACATGCTTGCCGGCCCTTGCAGCAGCAATCGCATCGTCGACGTGCTGATTGTTTGGCGTCGGAACATATACCGCCTCGACAGTCTCGTCTTTCAGCAGGTCTGAAAGTGAGGCGTAGCTACGTGGAATATTGAATTCCGCCGCGACACGAGCGCCGCGCTCGGGATCGCGCGAGGAGATTGCCACCACATCGCACTCCGGCACCGCCTTCATCGCCGGAATGACCCAGTCGCGAGCAATCTTCGCCGTCGACACAATACCGAACCGGACCGGCTTCATCATATGCTCCTTCCGTTGGGCCGCAGACGATCACACACTTGGGCGCATGCGGACAAATGTCGATTTTGCCTGCATGAATTCGAGCAACCCTTCCGGGCCATTTTCTCTGCCAAGCCCACTGGACTTCCTCCCTCCGAATGGAAGTTGGGGAACTGTCTCCAGGTACGAGTTGACGTACACGAACCCGCTCTCGAGCGCACTTGAGACGGCCATTGCGGTATCGATGTTGGACGTCCACACGCCATTGGCCAGGCCATAGTGCGTGAGGTTGGCCAACTCGATAGCCTGGGAAACGCTTCTGAAGGTCGTCACCCCGAGCACGGGGCCAAAGATCTCTTCCTTGAAGATCGTCATACTCGGATCCACACCAGTGAATATCGTCGGCTCGATGAAATAGCCGCTCTCAAGGGCTACCTCCCTGGGCGCGCCTCCACCCACAACGAGTGTGGCTCCTTCATCCTTGGCTTTCTGGATATATCCCAGGACTTTCCGGTGATGATGCTCGTGGATCATCGGGCCGAGATCGGCGTCGACGTCATCAGGCGTTCCAAGCTTCAGCGCCTTCGCTTTTTCTGCCAGCATCGCGACAAAGTCAGACGCAATGGCTTCTTCAACAAGCAACCTTCCGCCGGCGCAGCATTCCTCGCCTTGATTGATGGTGAAAGCCGCTAGTGCACCACCGACAGCGGCATCTAGGTTGGCGTCGGCGAACACGATGTTCGCGCCCTTGCCGCCAAGCTCAAGCGCGACTTTTTTCAACGACTGGCCAGCAAGGCTGGCGATCTTGCGCCCGACTGCTGTCGATCCGGTGAAGGAAATCATGTCGATTGCCGGGTGGAGGCACATTGCCTCGCCTACAACTTCGCCAACGCCCGGCAAAACCGCCAGGACGCCATCTGGGATGCCAGCCTCTTTGGCCAGCCTGGCGTATTCAATTGCGGTACCTGCTGTCAGTTCGGATGGCTTGATGACGACCGAGCATCCGGCAACAAGCGCATAAGGCAACTTCTGAAAGAGCGTCACCGACGGAAAATTCCACGGGAGAATCATACCGATGACAGGTAACGGTTCGTACGTCACCAGGCCCAACTTCTCGGCACCTTCGTGGTTGACCACTCGACCAGGAATGCTCCAAGCGAGCGACGCTGCGTAGCGAAGCAACTCGACCGACCACTCGATTTCACCCCTGGCTGCAGCGATCGTCTTGCCGGCTTCATCAGCTTCTATCCGGCTTAAGGGGTCCAACTCCTTCGTAATGAGATCCGCCCAATGCAGGAGGATCTTCCCGCGCTCGCTTGCCGGGGCTCCTTTCCAGGCGCCATCTTTGAATGTCTCCTTCGCGAGGGCGATGGCTCGTTCGACCTCAGCCGTTCCGGCAAGATGGACACGTGCAACACACTCGCCGGTGGAAGGCGACATTCTCTCGAAGACCGTGCATCCTGCGGGCAACTCGGATCCGCCGTTGATCCAGATCCCGTACTCACGCTTGCTCATTGAAAATCCCCTGAATTGCACAAGCAGCAAATCGCCGAACTACCCATCCACGTAGTTGCGGCTCAACTCAGCCATGAAGCTCTCTGGAGATTGGTGGCCCGACTAAGAAGTCCCGGAATGCGACCTCGAACCCAGCCCGCTGCGGCGAGCAGCACATCATCCCGATATCCACTGACGCCGAAGGAGGAAAATATGCGAGGCGAACTGGCTTCCGGCTGTTGTCGCCCGGGTCCAGATATTGGACGCGAGCCGCCTCGCGATGCCGTGTGAGGCGAATTCTAACTCCATCGGGGCTTGTCGGAACCGCAACCAGCGACCAATCGGAAACATCGTTCGTGACGACAACCGACAGATACATTCGCCCGTCGGTGAACTCGATACCGGCTTTCACCCAATGCGTCTCTCCAAGTCGCATCATAAGGCCGGCCTGGTCGTAGAGGGCTTCGTAGTTGCCCTTGATCGTCACCTCAGCGGTGAAATCCCCCGAGACGCTCCGATAGAGGAAATGGCCATTGTCGCGCCAGAAGCCGTAGAAGGTTTCCCGCCAGAAGTCGGTTTCGCCACCAGTCACGACGCGAAAGACGTTGTCCGTGCTCGTATATCTCGGGGGTTCATTGAGCCATCGCAAATGGTTCTCTGACATCATGGCCTTCCTGGTGTGTGCGTTGATGTGGCCCGGGTGCTGAGCCGCCCTCAGGGATTCGGTGACCGATCAAGCGAACCAAGTGTCGGAAAGGCGGTAGCCTTCCGGAAACGGATCCTCCGGGTCCACACCGTAGTGGCTCACACCTGTCAGCCAGGCCCGGCCTGAAACCTGAGTAATTGTCGCGGGGACGGGTCCCGCCTTGGTTTCTCCGACAATCTCGCAGTCGAATACGGTATCCAGGATCGAAAGGTGCCTGAACCTCTCTCCAACTGCCAGTTCGCCACGCGCATGCAACAGTGCCAGGCGTGCCGATGTGCCGGTCCCGCAAGGGCATCGGTCGATCCGTCCGGGGGACACAACAACTGCGTTCTTTGATGTCTTAACCCCCTTGATAATCTCTATCGGACCCGCAAACTCCGTCTGGTTGATCGTATGAATCAGGGGGTTCTCTGGATGAACCGACGGCAGTTGGACTGCCGCGGCTGCTTTGATCCGCTCGCCGATTTCGACCAGTTGTCTTGCCTCGCTGCGCGCTAGCGTCAGGCCAAGGTCCTCAGAGTTCACAATGCAATAAATCATGCCGCCATAGGCGACATCGACCCGCAGCGAACCGATTCCCGGAACTTCGATCATGCTGTCGCGGTGCATCACAAATGAGGGAATGTTGCGGAAGGTGATTCCACGACACTTGCCGGCCTGGCACTCAGCGATGACCTCCACCAGTCCGGCCGGCGTATCAACCCGGACGATCGTCCGCGGCTCTTTCATCGGAATAATGCCAGCCTCCAGCGCCACGGTAACGGTGCAGATGAGGTTCGAGCCGGACATCGGGACGAAGTAGTCCGATTCCATGACGATCATGCCGATATCGGCATCAGGATGAATCGGCGGCGTGATCAGGTTGACCGCTGCGTTCACACTGCCTCTGGGATCGAATAGAAGCATGTTCCGAAGCCAGGAACTGTCTCGCTCAAGGTTCGTCATCCGCTCGAACATGGTTGCGCCACGCGGTGGCAGGACGCCGCCTGTGATAACGCGGCCAACCTCACCTTCGGCGTGAGCGCCGACAACAGTTATCACGCGGTCAAGCTGCATTGGTCACCTTTTGTATAATGGCTGTCATATCCAATATCCAATTATTTCGACGGCCACTTGACGCAAGATCCCGTCAGCTAGCGATCAAGTGTTTTCGAGATCCAGCCGCGCCTGCAAGCCAGCTATCACGTCGTCGCGGGCGTCTGCTATGTGCTTCTTGAGCAGCTTCTGCGCGAGTGCCTGATTGCCTTCGGCAAACGCCGCCGCCAGTGCCTGATGATCTTCCAGCGCTTTCGCCTGCGCAGATCGTGCGTCAATCTGGAGCCGGAGATACCTGTCTGCCGAAGTGTATAGCGACGACAGCAGCGCAAGCGATCTCGGCCGCCCGGATGCGCGAGATAGCGCCTTGTGGAATGACCAGTTCAGCTCACTTAACCTCGCCGGCGATTCCTTTGACTTCAGTGCCTTAGTGTATTCTTCGAGGGCACTCTGCACATACGCGATATCGCCCTGTGTAGCTCTTTCCATAGCCTTCTTCAGAACGAATGGTTCAAGCGCGAGCCGGGCCTCGAAGATATCGATCGCGTCTTCCACGGTAAGAGATGCGACAACCGCACCTTTGTGGGTGTGAATGACAACAAGCCCCTCGCCCTCGAGCTGAAGCAGGGCCTCGCGAATCGGAATGCGGCTCACACCCGCCTCTTCGGCGATCGCCTCCTGCCGGATCTGCTGCCCCCCTTTGTAGAAGCCGGATATTATCCGGTCGCGGATGAGGTCAACCACGGAAGAGGTGACCGTGCGACGTTTGATGGCGACTGACTGATTCATGTGAGACCTTACCGCAAACGATTTCTGCATATTGAATATAGGATAAGCAGATTCGGCGCCAGTGAGGGTTCGAAGAGCCAAAGCAAAACACGCGCCTAGGTCCAACGCTTGTCGTCCGCATAGTGCGCCGGCTGGGGCAAAAGTGGTTGTCGGCCTCGTACGCGGTCTACCATCTTCTCCGCGATCATCATCGTGGGGCAGTGTAGGTTGCCATTGGGAATGCGTGGCATCACCGAGGCATCGATTACTCGAAGGCTCTCGACTCCATGGACCCTGCCCTCGTCATCGACGACAGCCATATCGTCATCGCCCATGCGGCAGCTCGAACAGGGGTGATATTGCGTACCCATGTTCTCCTTCAACCAGGCGAACACATCGGCATCTGACTTCTTTCGCAGGCCCGGGACAATAGCTTCGCCACGGATGCTGTCCCAGCCCTTCTGTTGGATGACCTCATCGGTATGGCGAACGCCATCGATCAGATTGCGCCTGTCTTGCTCCTGCTGGAGATAGTTCAGGACGATGGATGGGTGCAGCCGCGGATCAGGCGACTTGAGGGTGACCCCACCCCTGCTTTCCGGCCTACCGAGACAGACCTGGTATTGAAACCCTTCCTCGATGTTCACTTTGCCATGCATGAGTTCGCCCAACATCGGCAGAAATTCATGCTGGATATTGGCGTAGTCGACGGCGTCGCTGCTTTTGAAGAAAGAGCCGACCTCCCAGAGATTGGTTATGCCAAGCCCTCTCCTCAAGAACAGCCACTGGGCGCCGATGAGGGCCATCTTTATGAGGTTCAAGTCGACCGCCGGAGAAACACCTTTGTGGGAGGCGCGATATTTCACCGAGACGGCGACATGATCCTGCAGACCCTTTCCTACGCCTGGAACATCGGCGACGCTTTTAATGCCCTGAGAGGCGAGTTCAGCGGCAGGACCGACGCCGGAAAGAAGCAGCACATGCGGAGAGTTGAACGCTCCTCCGCAGAGGATGACTTCGCGTTCAGCTTCTGCCGACTGGATCTGGCCATCCTTCTCGAACGTGACGCCGACGGCTTTCTTTCCGCTGAACTCCACCTTGTGAACCAGGGCGTTCAAAATCAGGTCGACATTGCCCCGCCGGACAGCCGGACGAAGATAGGCTCTTCCGCCGCTGGCGCGGATTCCATTGTCGATGTTTGCCTGATAGGCATGAACGCCTTCCTGGCGATACGCGTTGTAGTCTTCGGTCAACGGATGGCCGGCCTGCTGGCCTGCCTCCAGGAAAGCACGGAACGGCTCAAGTTCCGCCTTCAGGGTCGTAATGCGGATGGGCCCCTGCCCGCCCCGATACTCGTTTCCGCCTTTGTCGTAGGACTCCAGCTTCTTGAAATAGGGAAGGCAATGCGCGTAGGACCAGTTGGAAAGCCCGTCCTCCGCCCAGCGGTCATAGTCACGCGGATTTCCCCTGACGTAGACCATACCATTCAAGGAGCCCGAGCCGCCGAGCATCTTTCCGCGAAGATGAGTGACCATGCGCCCGCCAAGCGCCGACTCAGGTCCGGTTTCAAACTCCCAGATCCTCTTCTTGTCCGTCAGCGGATAGGACATCGCAGCAGGCATGCGCACGTAGATCGAATTGTCGTGCGGGCCGGCCTCGAGGACCAGGATGCGGACATTGGAATCTTCGCCAAGCCTGGCCGCAACGATAGAGCCCGCCGCGCCGGCCCCCACAATAATGTAGTCGTACTTATTCGAGCGCATCCCACGCCTCACTTCCGCTTCAACCGCCGGCAATCGAAATGGGCGCAAACTATCCACCCGTGCCTTCTCAGGAGGATGATCGAGAGATCATGCCGCCTTCGGCAGCGAATAATTCTCGAGCTGTTTGATCGCGTCCCTGATCGTGCGCGTTACAAATTCGCGCTCGCTGCCGAAGAGTGGAAGACGCGGTGAGCGGACCCATTCGGGCGAGCCGTAGACCAGGCTTTCGGCAAGCTTGATGTACTGGACAAGCTTCACATGCGTGTCGAGATGGAACGAGGGCGTGAGCAGCCTATAGAGCTGGAGCGCTTCTTCCTTGCGGCCCTGGGCGCAGAGATTGAAGAGGGTCACGGCTTCCTTGGGCCAGACATTCGTCATGCCCGATACCCATCCAACGGCGCCGAGCGCGACGCTCTCGACGATCTGATCGTCGACACCGCAGAAGATCTGGTAACGATTGCCAAGCGCGACATACATATCAGTTACGCGACGGACGTCACCGGTCTCTTCCTTGACGGCTACGATGGTCGGCGAATCCGACAGCTCCTTCAGAATTTCCGGAGTGACGTCGATGCCATAGGCAATCGGATTGTTATAGATCATGATTGGAAGCCCGCTCGCCTTGGCAAGGCTCTTGTACCACTCTGCTGTCTCGCGGGCGTCCGTCTTGTAGGCGAGGCTGGGAAACGCCATCAATCCCTCGACACCAAGTTTTTCGAATTCGACTGCGCGTGCATTGGCGTCGGCCTGTGTGATCTCCGCAAGGCCCGACAGAAGCGGCACGCGCCCGGCGACAACTTCCTTGGCGCTGCGGATAACGAGTTCCTTCTCGGACGGAGCGAGCGAAGCATTTTCTCCAAGCATCGGCAGAACGATGACACCCGAAACGCCGTTCGTGATGAGCCGGTCAATGCTGGATTGGGTGGCCTCGACATTGATCGAGCCGTTTTCATTTAGCTTGGTCGTTACCGCGGGAAAGACCCCAGTCCACTTCGTCATCTGCGTTCCTCGTTAGCCTATGCGCTTCACACGCGAGTATTGTATCCAATCTCCAATATCCGATCTTCTAGCCTGGAGCAACCCCGCTGCGACCTGCTAACAGCGCTCGATGCCGAACGTGTTGCTACCCTTCTCGCAGAAAATGCCGGAGGACGTTGCTCGTCAGCTTCGCAACGTTGTTGTCATAGTTGTTGAAAGCGAGTGAACCGGCCCAGCAGATGGATCCCACGGAGAGTATCCCCCCACCCAATCCAGTATCGATGAAAACGACATCCGATCTCACATTCGGATTGAACGGCCCGCTCACATTCGGTTCGACCTGAGTGACCGATTCCAGGAATGGGTAGTAGGTGTCGTTGTGACGCGAGCTGAGTATCACGCGAGCATTGCTCGGGGTTCCAGCCGAAAAATCAGCGCTGTCCAACTCATCCCCTGCCGCACCACCGAGGACGTAGCCGAAAGCTCCGATCATTTCGTCGCCGAGTCCCTCGAAAATGAACGAGAGTTCGGGGCTGTATGAATCCTCCGTTCGAGAATAGCCTGACGCCGTCCCCCAACCGACGCCAGCCGAGGCGACACCAAATAGCAGCCGGCTGCTTTGACCACGGTGCGAATAGAGCCCGCCAATCTCTCCGGTGGAGGCATGCAACAGTTCCGCAGGATGAGACGTCCAGTTCCGCTCGCCGGAATATCCGCGACGACACTCCAGCGTCATGCAGTCGCCCCTGTCGTAGCTTGTCACCCAGTACCAGCCGTTCCCGCCAAGATACATGAGACTTCCGCCTTGAGCGGCATATGCTCTCAAAGCATCCATCTCCACGGATGTTGGATATTCGGGGTGACTGCCTGAAACCACCACGTCGTATCGGCTCAAAAGCTCCATACCGGATTGGTGCAGATCTGCGTCAGTCGCCACATCGAAGCCAACGCCAAATGTCTCCAGCCATCCGATGATGTAAAAGTCGGCGGCAAAATGTCGGCGCGCCGCGTTGAGCCAGGTGATGTAGTTGGGACGGAAATTGACGACCGGCCGTTTCCACGAGGAATGCGTGACGCCGCTGCCATCAGCATGCCGATCGTAGATCGACAGGCCAAGTTCGGGATGGGTATGAATGAATGTATCAATTTCGTTCAGCTGGATCTTATCGCGCATTCGCTTCTCATGCGCCTCACCACGTTCACCGTAGCCCAGATGCTCATTGGCGTAGGCCAGGTAGGTGTTGGTCGGGGCCAGAAACAGGATCCTGTTCGTCGAACCCTCCGTCGGCCGGACGAAGAATGGGAGATGCTCTACCTGATCGCCCTGGGTGATCTTCGCTGCATAGATACCGCTTGGAGTCGTCTCCGGAAATGTCGCCTTAAAGTCGGTCTCCCAGCCCGCATCGTTGAGATCGTCCTCATGGAAATGGATGGCTGACCATTCGGACGGGTTCTCCTGGTACCGGACCTTTGTGCCCATCCACTGTCGGCCCCGGACCCCGCGGACTGGACGATTGACGAGCCGTCCATGGAAGCCATTGCCGGAGACATCCGATATGGCCAGTGTATCGATCCCGACCGAAAAATGCCATGACGCAATTGGCTCTCCATCCTCCTGCGCGGGAGCGGTAAGGAACGAAGGATTTTCAATGCGACCATTGAACCTGTCGATCGGGAAGCTGCGCTCATCGAGATTGGCACCGATGAGAATTCGCTGAACACGTGCCCATTCGGGCGCGGCCGCTAATTCCAGAAACTTCTTCTCGCCATAGCGCTGAGCGGGCCAGAGCCCGTCGACATTGTATTCAACGACTAAGCCATGCTCATTTCGTCCGCCTGCAACATGGACCCACCTTCCGACACAGTTCTTGAGATCTGCCGAAAGTGTGTTGGCGTTTTCCTTGGAACCAAGCCGGAGTTCGAGCTGTCCCCTTGCAATGACCAGGGACCAGGAAGTCTCCGCCCGGTCGGTTTTCACGGCCAGGACCGTCTGGCAATCCCGGTCAAGCAGAGTTGGCTGAACCCAGACATCAAAACCAAATGTCGAAATGGCAGGCGGAGGCTCGGGGCTAATGATTGCATAGGAACCGGGACGGAGTTCCTGAGCGCGACCCATGAAAATTCCGGCAGCGCTGTTGTCGACCTTTTCTTCTCTGACGGTCTGATCGCCGCCATCCACCGATACGCCGTGGAGTCGAACAAACTCGACCGAGTACGGCGCCGCCGCCGCACTAACCTTGAAATCGATCGTGTCGCC
Source organism: Mesorhizobium album (assembly GCF_033977205.1). Lineage (NCBI taxonomy): Bacteria > Pseudomonadati > Pseudomonadota > Alphaproteobacteria > Hyphomicrobiales > Phyllobacteriaceae > Mesorhizobium > Mesorhizobium album. The sequence goes on from NZ_JAVIIW010000052.1 coordinate 36,217, forward strand.
GGGTCGAATGCTGATCTTATCTGTGTACCCAAGTATCTTCACGTCATCGTCCCCGAACTGAACTCTCCAAGGCCCCGGCAACAGCGCTACGTTGCAAAACGTCTCAGGATTTCGCTTCCTTGGACAGAAGCCCGTCGGCGGTAACGGCAAGCACCAGGATGAGGCCCTGGACAAGGTACTTGACCTCAGTTGGTGCGCTGATCAGGGACAGTCCATTGGTGATGCTGCCGATCAGCAAGGCACCCAGAAGGGCGGCCCAGACAGAGCCACGGCCGCCGAACAAGCTGGCTCCGCCGATCACAGCTGCGGCGACTGCTTCCAGCAGCAGCGTGCCGCTTCCGGACTGTGCGGAGACCCCAAGAGTACGGGAGGCAGCAATGATGCCGGCGATACCCGCCAATGCGCCAGCGATGACAAACGTGTAAATACGAACCCGGCCGACGTTGATAGCGGCCCGGCGACTTGCTTCTATGTTGCCGCCAATTGCGTAGAGATGAACGCCGAACTTCGTTTGCGTGGTGACGTAGGCCATGCTGGAAAGCAGGACGGCCAACAGCGCGACGGGTGTCGGAACGCCACGATCCAGGTTGAGAACGGCGACAACGACGCCGCCCGCTAGTCCCAGCGCCAGGATTGGCAGTAGAACGTTGCTAAGTATGGATTGGTGAATGCCAAGGCGTCTCTTGTGGTTCGAGGATTGCACGAGCAGGGCTGCAACGACGCCAATGCCAACAGCCAGAAGCAAGTAGCCGTAGGCCGGTGGCAGGAAACTGTTAGCGATCCATTGGACGTCTGTCCCCGACAGCGGGATCGACCCGCTCCTGGGCAGAAGCAGCAGCAGCGCTCCTTGCATCGCCAGCGAGGTGCCAAGGGTGACAATGAAGGCCGGCGCCCGGAACCTGGAAATGATCAGACCTTGAACTAGTCCAACTGCCGAGCCGGTGACAATTGCTGCCAGCAGGCAAAGCCAAGACGGAAGCCCCACGGCGACGAGCAGATATCCCATGACGCCTGCCGTCACAGCACTGAGTGCGGCAACCGACAGGTCGATCTCCTTAACAATCAGAACGAGGACTAGACCCAAAGCCAGCACGGCGGTCACAACGATCTGGACTGCTAGGTTGGTCAAATTTCGCGGCGACAGAAATCGATCGTTCATCGCATAGAAAAACAGCCAGATCAGTGCGATGGCGATAAGAACCGGGACAAAGCGATACCTGCCGCTGATCCCATTCACGATTCGTCGACGCAAGTCAGAACCAGTTCGGTCGTCCCGCACATTGGCTTCCTTGGCAACGCGTAAGCTATTGGCATTCTTCATCGGTCTTCCTAGGCAGCTGCAACTGACAGGCCGGTGATCGCCGAAACGAGATCATCCCTGGAGAAGGTTCCGCGGCTGAATTCGGCTACCTTGCGGCCAAGGCGCAGAACGGCAACCCTGTCGGCCATCTCCTGGACGTCTGCAAGGTCATGAGAAATGACGACCACGCCATGATTAGTCGCGCGAAGTCGCATTATCAGGGCCATGACTTCCTTGCGCTGGGCAACGCCGAGCGCGGCGGTCGGCTCGTCGAGCAACACCACCTTTGGCTCCCACAGAACAGACCGGCAAATCGCGACTGACTGCCGCTGTCCTCCGGAAAGGCTGCCCACTGGAACAGTAAGGTCGCGAAGGGTGCTCACGCCGAGTTCACTCAGAACCCTGCGCGCCTGGTTTTCCATGTCCGCGCGCCGCAGCCGGCTGCCGGCGAGGAAGCCGCTCTGCAATTCCCGTCCTAGGAAAAGGTTCTGGACGGTATCGAGATTGTCGCACAGAGCGAGGTCCTGATAGACGGTCTGGATTCCGTGCCGCATGGAGTCATGTGGGGCAGCGATCCGAACCGGTTCGCCGTTGATCCGGATCTCCCCGGTGTCGGGTATGTTGATACCGGCGATAGTTTTGATCAGGGTCGATTTTCCCGCCCCGTTGTCGCCGACTAGGGCGACAACTTCTCCCGGGCGGACAGCAAGAGAGACCCCCTCCAGAGCGTGGACGCCGCCAAAGTGCTTGCTGATATTCCTGAGCTCGAGAACAGGTTGGCTATTTTCGTTGACGGAGTCCATGTCGCGCTCTCGCTTACTTAGCGCAGAACGCCGCGCTCACAGCGGGACCCGCGCAGACTTCCTCACGCGTTAGAATTCCCTTGTCTATCAGTTCCGCCTTCACGTTGTCGCGAGTGATGAAGACGTTTTCGTTGAAGATGGCCGGGACGTCCTTCATACCATTTTTGTAGGTGCCGTTGACCATCTTCTTTTCGTCGCCTGTCTTCTCGAGGAGAGCGACGATCAAGCGAACAGCACTGTCCGCCATCGCATGGTAAGGGGGCACCATGTCATTCTCGATCCCACCCGACAGAAGGTGCTGGATGGTACCCGCCTGACTGTCGTACCCGCCGAAAACCTTCACTTTGCCGAGCAGGTTCTGCGCTGAGAGGCTTGCTATGGTACCATTCGCCGAACTGTCGTTGTGGACCAGGATCGCGTCGACATCGCCGCCCGCCTGCTGAAGGCAGCCGTCGGTTGCGACGCGCGCATTTTCCTCCGAGAGCAGCAGGTTGTCGGTCTTGCACACGATCTCGACCTTGCCCTGGTCGACGAGAGGTTTCAGCACCTTCTCGGTGCCACTGACAATCTCCCGGTCGAAGAAAAAGGACGGATCGCCGGTGATCAGCCCAATGCGCAGGGGCTTCTTGGAATCTCCCAGCGACTTGATTGCGAAGTTGGCGACGCCCTCACCAATCGGCTCGAAGGGCACCGTTACATAGTAGTCGATGTCGCTGTTGTCGGAGTTGTACGCATAGCCCACGACCGGGATGCTGGCATCATGCGCCACCTGGACGATTGCCTGGCTTTGATTTGGCACTGCCGGTGCAAGAAGGATCGCCTTAGCGCCCTGCGTTACGGCAGCCTGGGCCTGCTCGAGTTGCTTTGAGGGATCATTGTCGGCGCTCAGCACGACGAGCTTCAGATTGGGCGCATATTGCTTCAGAGCCTCTTCCATCCCCGGTTTGTCGTAGGCCTCGAACCGTGTGATCTGGGAGTTGGGCGTCAGGAAGTAGATTGTTCCTTCCAGCTTCGAGGCATCCTGCGCCTGAGCGACTGGCGCCATTGTCGCAAAGGCCAAACAGGCGGCAACCTTCACAACAGACCACAAGCTGCCGAGTTTGCAGATTTTTTTCATAGTTCTCCCTCCATTTTTGGAACTTGATTATAAAGGATATTGGATACAAAATCGGTGCGTGTCAACCAGTCGCAGCGGATCGAGCCCGATCTTTTGAAGCTCGCGCGCGGCGGCCGGCTACCGCATGTCTATCAATAAGCCCTTTGCGCCTGCACTTGACCCTGCCGGGAACACGGGAATGGACCCTGCATCAGCAAAACGATATTTGCGCCTTGCCACCGAGCTCAAGGGCGACCTTCTTCAAAGATTGTCCGGCAAGGCTTGCAATCTTGCGACCGACAGCTGTCGATCCAGTAAATGAGATCATGTCGACGCGTCTTGATGCAGGCAAAGTGCCTCGCCCATCTGGACGTCAATCGCCAAACATGTATATTGGATACGCAAAGATGTATATTGGATACATCAGAAAAAGCTTTGATGGGTCCGATGGCGCCCTTCCAAGAGGTCCCGTATGGCGAGTGTCCGGTTTGAAAACGTGTCCAAGGTTTTCGGCGGCTTGGTTGCCGCCCACAACCTTAACTTTGAGATAAACGACGGCGAATTCATTGTTTTCGTCGGGCCGTCTGGGTGCGGGAAAACGACCACGCTGCGGATGCTGGCGGGCCTAGAACGGCCATCCTATGGGCGCATATGCATTGGGGACCGTGATGTCACGCTCGACTCCCCGGGTCGACGCGACATTTCGATGGTGTTCCAGAGTTACGCTCTGTTCCCCCACATGACCGTCTACAAAAACCTTGCCTTCGGACCCGATGTTCGCGGCATGGGCAAGCCCGAGATAGACAGTCGGGTTCGCTCCGTCGCCGAGACCCTCCATCTCGACAAGCTATTGGACCGCTACCCGCACGAACTGTCCGGCGGACAACGCCAGAGAATTGCTCTCGGACGCACGATGATCCGGCAACCGAAGATCTTCCTGCTCGATGAACCGCTCTCGAATCTGGATGCCGCTCTTCGCGTAAGCATGCGTAGCGGAATTATAGAACTACAGAAACGCCTTGCCGTTACGGCGGTCTACGTCACGCACGATCAGGTAGAGGCGATGACGATGGGCGATAGGATTGCCGTTTTCAAGGACGGCATAATCCTTCAGTTCGATACCCCGCAGAACATCTACCAGCATCCTGCCAATACCTTTGTCGCGACTTTCATGGGCTCGCCCAAGATGAACCTGATCCCCGGGACTCTTGACGTGAGACCTTCTGGTGCGGTGGCGCAACTCGCCGATGCCAGCCTGTTTTTTGCGAGCGATCGTCTGATCGACTTCGGTGCCCAGCCGAATCATGAGGTCGAGGTAGGCATTCGGCCACAAGATATTCACTGGGTGAAGGATGCTCCCTCCAGGTGCACGCATACCCTTCGGGGTTCGATCAAAGCAATCGAAACAACCGGCCCGGAGACGTATGTGACCATCGCCGCGGAGGGCGCAGAGTTTGGGTCTCGGTTCCCAAGCTTCGCAGGAATCGCGCTTGGCCAATCCGTGGAGTTGGCCGTGGATCCGAACGACGTCTATCTCTTCGACCGAAAAACCGGTCGCAACCTCCTGCTCAAAGGAGGGGCGGGAACGCGAGGGGTCGCCTCGGCTCAGGTGACTAAAACGAAGCAGGCAGAACTCAAGCAGGGAGGACTTACACAGTGACATCTATTTGGCAAACCGTATCGTATCGCGTCGTCGGGAGGGTTTTGGCCGCATCAATCTCAGCGGCGGTGCTTATGGGCTCCGCTGCTAGGGCCGACGAACAGATTACTCTCAAGGTCGCCTATCCTGGCGATTTTGAACCAGCCGTTCCGGCTCTTGCGACGGCTTGGTGGAATGACATTGTCGCCCAATTTCAGAAAAAGCATCCCAACGTAAAGGTCGATGTGCAAGCCATTCCGGGCGGATTCAGCGATTCCGAAAGCAAAATCGCGCTTCTTTTCAAGTCAAAGTCGACAGCCCCTGACGTCGTAGGGCTCGCCGACCTCAATTACGGCCAATGGGTGTCAACTGGCTATCTGCTACCCATCCAGGATCGCCTGGATGCGACGTCGTGGTGGGCAAAGATGAACCCGCTGCTGAAGAACGCCGAAACCACCGACGGCAAGGTGTACGCTGTGAGCCAAGGCGTGAACACTTTCGCTCTTCTCTACGACAAAACCCTTTTCAAGCAGGCGGGAATTCCTACGCCTTGGGCGCCAAAGACTTGGGCTGACGTGCTCGACGCGGCCAAGAAACTGAAGTCGGTGCCGGATATCTCGCCGCTTTGGATGCCAACGGGAACAAGCCAGGGCACATTCGGTGTCTTTGCCGGTCCAGGTACCTTCTTGGCCGGCTCATCCGACCAGACAGTCTTGACCAAGGACGGAAAATGGGTTGTCGACAGCAAGGGTATCCGTGAGGTGGTAAGCTTCTACAAGGATGCCGCTCAAGCTGGCCTGCTACCTCCTTCGTCTCAGATCATGGACACGATGGCGGAGGCGGTGCCGCCAGCCGACATGCCAAAGCACAAGATAGGCATCTGCCTGTCGGGCAACTGGTTCGCCGACCTATGGACCAAGGACCTGAGCTCGCCATACTGGCCGGAAGCGGCAAACGATATCGGCGTGACCCCACTTCCGACAATCAACGGCGCCACACCCGGAGTGTCCAGCATGATCGGCGGCTGGACGCTGTCGATCGGCAGCGCAAGCAAGCATCCAGATCTTGCCTGGGAACTTATCGACATCGCTCAGCAGCGCGAGAATATGCTCCAAAATGCCGTCGCCGTTGCCTTGGTGCCGTCGATCCCGGCCTACTCCCAGGACTCCGACTTCCTGAAAGTTGCGCCGACGTTCCGAGGGGTGTTTGCCAAAATCGCCGAGACCGCCCAGCTCGCGCCACTTGATCCCAACTACTCCGTCTGGGCCCAAGGGTTCTTGACGGGTACGCAGGCTGTCGTCGTCAAGCCGGACACTACGGTCGACGATGCGGTCAACCAGATGAAAGACTACATCACCAATCAGCTCGGTCCTGACGCGGTCGTTACTCTACAGTAAGCGCCGGAATTTAAGAAGAGGAGGAGACCGTGATGAGCGATGCGAACGTATTCCTAGGTAGGCGTCTGCCTAGCCGCGGATTCGAAGCTGCGAGCCTCGTGTTCATGTCGCCCGCCGGCCTTCTGCTCTTCGCCCTGTTCCTTGCACCTGTCGGATATTCCTTCTACCTGGGCTTGACCAACCTTCAGCTGATCGGCCCGAACTCGGTAAATTTCCACTTTACAGGTCTATTCAACGTCCAAGCGATGTTGAGGGATCGCGAGTTCTATCACTCCTTGTGGGTGACCCTGCTGTTTGTCGTGGGATCGGGAGCAATCGGATCCACGGCTGGCGGTCTGGCTCTTGCCATGCTGATTCAGAAAGGCCACCGAGTGCTGGGCGGCGTCGTGGGCGGGGCTGCCATGTTGGCGTGCACGCTGCCACCCGTCACCGTTGCAGTGATGTGGAAGGCTACCACCATCGCAGATGGCATCTTCCCATTTCTCCTTGGAATGCCCAAGGTTGAGGTACTCTATACCTATCCCATGACGGTGGTCTCGGTCGCCAACGTCTGGTGGCTCTGCGGCCTGTCCATGCTAATGTTCAGCGCGGCATTGCGGAATATCTCTAATGAAATGATCGAAGCCGCCATCATGGAGAGGGCGACCAGCATTCAACGCTTCTTCCGGATCATTCTACCTTCGTTGCGCCCCACGATTGTAACATCCGCACTCCTGATGTGCCTCCTGTCATTCGGAAACTTCACACTCGTCTTTCTCATGACGGGTGGTGGGCCGGCCAACGCTACAAACATTCTTCCGTTGTACTCGTATATGCAGGGTTTCACATTTCATCGGTTAGCGTTCGGTGCGATGTTGGGCAACGTCATCGTGCTAATGTCCGCCCTGCTCGGCCTGAGCTTCGTATTGATCAGCTCCTACAGTGCCAGACGTCAATCAACACTGACCAAGTTGGGGTCGTCCGATGAGTGAGCCAAAGCGGTTTCTCGGTGAGCCGGTACCAGCGCCGAGGCTGGCCGGGCAGACGATCCTGGTTAATTTGCTACTTGCCGTTTTTGGTCTGTTTTTTGTGCTCCCGATGCTTTGGCTCGTGCTCGCTTCAGTAGACGCCGCGGCCAGTCAACAATTCAAGCTTCCTGAGCTGACGCTCCAACAGTTCGCGCTCGCGCTTGAGCCGGACAAGATCCAGGCTCTAGTAAACAGCCTGATCGTCTCCCTGATCGCAACGGTCGTCGCAACAGTCCCCTCGACAATAGCCGCGTATTCCTTCTCACGTCATCGTATCCCCGGGAAGCAAGGCATCCTTTTGGGCATCGTCTTCCTCTCCGGCGTTCCGATCTCGATCCTGATTATCCCCATCTACCAATTGTTTGAATGGGCCGATTTGCTTTCACTCATGCCAACGGGTGTGTTTCTCGGAGCCACGGCCATTCCATTCGAGATTTACGTCATCAAGAACGCCATAGATGCCATACCGGTTGATCTCGAAGAAGCCGCCAGAATCGAACAGGCAGGCATGGTGAGGATCCTCCTTCGCGTCGTGGGGCCGCTCTGCCTGCCAGGTATCATGGCAGCGGCTATATACGGCTTCATCAATACGTGGGGAAATTTTCTGCCGCCGCTGGTGCTCGTATCTGACACTGCTCAACAGCCCAGCCCGGTCGAGATCTATTCGTTCATGACGAACAACGTCATCAACTACGGCGCAATAGCCGCGTACTCGCTGATCTATACCCTGCCCATCATCCTTTTGTATGTGGCCGCATCCCGGTTGTTCAGAGGCGGCTTCGCTCTCGGAGGTGCCGTCAAGTGACTCGGACCGTCCGTTACCGGTCAGTCCTCGCTGCTGCGGCGGCAAGACATGGGTCATCACGGTAAGGGAGATCGTCGCTCGAGACTCCCTGAGCGCGAGCCTGAGGGGCACCTCTAGTGCAGATCAGCCATCTTCGAGCCGGTTGCAATACCTCATTCAAGAACTATGGACTTGCAGATGGGCAGAGCGGCAAAAACGACATACGACTACATCGTGATCGGGTCTGGATCTGCGGGGTCTGTAATTGCCGCCCGACTGGCGGAAGATCCGAACCTGTCGGTCCTCCTGCTGGAGGCTGGTTCGTCGGATGACCACATCTACATCCGCATGCCGGCATCCCTCGGCTTCCCTCTGACAGACGATCGGTTCAACTGGTTTTACAGTTCGGAACCGGAGCCCAGGCGGTCGAATCATTCACGAATCTCGTGGCCGCGTCTTGGGCGGATCGTCCTCGATCAACGGCATGAATTGGGTTCGAGGCAACCCTTGGAATCATTTTCGAAACAAGGTTCGCTTCGTATTGTCCGCCCTACCAAGGCTCAGGCGCAATCTTGATTTCAGCAATGGCTGACAATGTCTGCTTCCGGGAGAGGTTCGGGAACCGAACTTGTCCACAGAAATATTTTGTTGGTATTTCTGTTGGTAGGAGCTGCGGTTGACCTTCTGCTAAGCGTCTGGGAGCAAAGCAGAATTTTCTTTACTTGGATTCCGCCTCTGAGCACCATCCCCTCTTCTCCCGACACTCCCTTTCGCCGAAGCTTCTACGCCATGGCCTCCGCAAATGGCTGAATTTGCTTATCTTTTCGGCGTGAATGATGCGCTTGAGCGAATTTCATCGCAGTTTGGATGCTGGTGTCGCCCCAGGCACGGCCGAGCGGGCCGGGGATGCCATCCTTGTTGAGATCGACGGCGATGGCCCTCGGGCTCTTGCCGGAAGCAAACTCGCGGAAGATGCGGCGGATGACGTCCGCTTCCTCCGGAACGATCATCGTCGAGAAAGCTGATCAGGCTTTTCGGCAAGCTTGCCCGCCTCAGTTCTCACAGCGGGTGGCTATCTGCCAGACGTTTGCCCAGGAATCCCGGACCGTCGCTCGTCTGTCACCATAAGGCATATCCGCAGGTGGCTCGATCGATTCGGCGCCTGCCGCAATCGCCCGCCGATAGGTCTCGTCCGCATTCTCAACATAGACGTAGAGAAAGGCCGGCATTGCTTCTCGTACGCCTCCGCCGTCGCTAATCAGGATAATCGAATCTCCGATTCGAATTTCGGTTGGCGCTCGGGATCGAAGTTCGCCTTTCGCGCCGAAAACGATCCTCAAGAATTCGGTCAAGCCAGGGACATCGCTCGTGAAGATTCTTGGCATTACAGAAGGCCAGCCGACGGGCCTGGATTGGTTCATGTGCTTGCCTCTGACTAAGCAACGACGATGCGTTGTCGATCAAAGTTACCATGAAGGCAGTGACTTCGTCTTGTGGCCCATCACGACGATCCGGGATCGATCGAAACGAACACCATAAATCGGGTAGACGCCCACCCGTGGGGCCTCGTGCTGGATCGCAGGCCGTCGGGGATTGGCCGGGTGGAGCGCCCAGCCGGCTGCCGCATCATAGTGCCACGGCGATGCAATAGTGCCCATCTTCATCGGCGTGACGCGCAAGCTACACCAGATGCCGCCCAAAACAGGAGAATGCGCCGAAGCATGGTAGCGGACGATCGTGCCAGCCTGTTTGGCCACGCCCACAGGTGTTACAGGCGTCCAAGCACTTTCTTGATCCGGCTTACGGCAGCCTCGACCTGCTGCGGTGAGAGTTTCTCAGCTTTGTAGATTGACAAGAAAGTAAACGCCGCCTTCGGAGCGCAGGCGCCCAGTATTGCCGTCTTTAGGACACGGCGGACTGGTTGGCGAAGCACCAGCCTGTCGACCCACCACGGGGATCCCAATGTCGTGATGCCAACAACGACCTTTAAATGGTCAAGGCGCGGTCGTATGGCGTGATCGTAGGCAATTCCAGGCGCCCAGACCCTGTCGAACCAGCCTTTAAGAATGGCCGGAAATCCGAACACTGAACCACCATGTTGGGAAGATCAGAATGATTGCTTCTGCCCAAAGGAGGTCATCAATTTCGCGCGTTACGGAATCGGAATTGAAGCTGGAATAGTAACTCGCGCGCTCAAGCGTAGACAGCGCTGGTGAAAATCCAGCTTTATAAAGATCGACCAAGCGGCATTCATGCCAGGCACCTATCAAGAATCTGACAACCATATCAGCGAGCGTTTGACACAAGGATATTTCAAGCGGGTGAGAAGTGACTATTAGACATCGCATCAACTATTTCATCCAGTTCAGAGACGTTCGGCTATCTCACAAAACAGCTACCGTTCTTCTGATAACCGATCTTCGTTGGCATGGCCACTATCGAAGGAAAATCGAATTACCTCTGATATTGGAAGTTAGCTGGTCCAACAGGCGTATACGACGATGCGGCCCGGTCGCGTCCCGCTGAGTGGTGTAGCTCGGCGGTAGCGCAGCCGCTTGCGAGCGCGCCCTCAACAGCGCTGAAGCGAGCGAGCGGCGTAGCGGCGGTCATCGATGTTCCCCGTTAGGGTCGGGTTGCTGAGACCAACCTGATTCGAAGGAACCACCGATGACCGACGATATGATGAACCTGCGCACGCTCGTGGAGAAGACCCCCGACGCCGATATCCTGCGCGAGATGATCGGCTTTGCCGCCGAGCGGCTGATGGAGCTGGAGGTGGGCGCCGCCACCGGCGCCGGCTATGGTGAGAAGAGCGCGCTGCGGACCGCCCGTGCTCGCGTACATGACTTTCCCGAAAGAACACCGCGTCAAGCTTCACAGCATCAACCCGATCGAACGTCTCAACGCCGAGATCAAGCGCAGGACCGAGGTCGTCGGCATCTTCCCCAATGACGATGCCATAGTCCGTCTCGTTGGCGCGTTGCTGCTTGAACAAAATGATGAATGGGCCGTGCAGCGGGCGCGCTACATGACTCTTGAGACCATCAGCCAGATGAGTGATGATCCGCTCATCAGCCTGCCGGCAGTGGCGCGCTGATCATTCCGGCCCTTGCCGGAGAGCACGGCGACCAATACCGTCAGCTACACCACGTCAGTGGGCACGATCCACGCTTACCCCAGAAGCTGAGGAATTTAACAAGCAGCGCTATATTGAGCCGGACGTCGCCAGCTATTCTGAGCTTCAGTTCACGCCGAGGTTTATTTGGGTGATAGCTTACAAGGACGCTGATGGAAAGATAATGGAAGGAGTGACCGTAGGCTACAAGCTTTCTAGATCGCCGGTATCCTTCCTAGCTGATTCGGTGATCTCTTCATTTGACAGCGTCGCAAATTCTTCGCTGTTGAATTCAATGCGGATGGCGAAAAATACGATGCAGACGCGCATTATACGATCGAACATTTCGACGATATTAACTACATCATCAAGCTGCCTAGCGAGGCGAACGAACGCAACGCCTAAGTGGATTTCACTGCGATGACACTGCCAAGGACCATTTAGTTTCCTGAGCCAGTGCATTGATCAATGCTGCCTCACTGCGTGTTCCGACATCCCGGTCTCTTTCATAGGAACGCGCAATAGGCTGGAGGCGCAAGACAGAGAGTTCGAAAAGCTTCCAGGAACCCCAGCCAAACTAGTGGTTTCCACCTAACGGAAGAGTCCGATTTGGGATTCCCCTTTGGCGGTGTGTGTGCGAGTCTGCCGGATGCGCACAGGAATCTCGCTCACCGTTTCTTCGATTGA
>NZ_JAVIIW010000053.1:0-44314 GCF_033977205.1 Mesorhizobium album
CCTGGGTCGGGAAAATCCGCCGTCGTCATCGCGCTTCCAAAGCGCGCTAGAATGATTGGAGCCCGATCCGCGTAACCCTTGCTGGTCAGCGGTCATCGCAATCGACCGCACTAAAGGCCGAATACATGACCGCTCCAGACCTACGCCGTCGTCGCCATTTTGCCTCTTGCCCAAAAGGGGCCGTCCATACATGACGAAGTCGCGGATGCAGGGCGCTAATGGCCAAGGCTGCGACGCCCCCTCACCTCATCGGCAGCGCCGGCCAGAACTCGACGATCCGTCCGCCCGAAAACACCGCAATCGCTCCGAAATGCTGCAGCACCGCCTCGCTCTGCGTCGGCCGCAGAAAAGCATAATCTCCGGGCTTTACGTCCGCCCCGACAGGCAGCCCCATGAACTGCTGGTTGGACGACAGCCCGGTCAGCCCGTTCGGCTTCATACCTTTGGGGAACACCGGCTCGGCCATCCACTTGCCGCCATAGAGATAGCAGCCCTTCTTCGGGAAGAGGCCGAGGGCATGCAGCGTCCGGGAGACCGCCGCCGGGCCGGGCAGCACCGGATCGAGCGCCTTCAGGATCGGCGTCGCGATGAAGGCCGCCGGATGGAAGCCGTCGAGGCCGGGTGTGTCGAAGTCGCTCGGCAGCACGAAGGCCGAGCCGATCGACACTTCATTGGCCACGCCGCCGCCATGCAGCAGCGCCGTCTTCGAGCCGCCGATGTTGAGGATGCGGCGCTGGTCCGGATCGAGGACGGCGACGAACTCGGCTGCCTTCGCCGAGGCCTTTTTCAGCGCGCTGGCCGCGCCGCCGAACAGTCCGGGAATCTCCGGCGCATGTGCCTCGTAGGCCATGATGCCTTCGCAGCGCAGCCCTTCTGGAAACGAGAGCGCTTTGATTTCCGCCGGACTGGTGAAGCCGCCGCGATGCAGGCCGACGTCGACCTCGAAGGCGAAGCGCAGCTCGGTGCCGAGCGCGGCAGCCAGCGCGCCATACTCCGCCAGCCGCTCAGGCGTGTCGATCAGCCAGCAGACGCGCGACCACCAGCCCGCGCCGCCCCGGGTGAGCGCGGCCTTGGCTGCTCCCAGCGGCATCGGTTTGCCGTAGAGCAGATCGGCCTCGGGGAAAGCATCGAGCACGGCCTGCGTCACCGGCGGGTGGAAGGTCATGAAGCGGTTGGTGCCAAGCGCTCTCGCGATATACGAAAGCAGCGGCAGGCAGGGCAGCGACTTGTCGACGAGGCGCACGGCGAGGCCCGGCGCCAGCCTTTCCTTCACCAATGCGATGTTGCCATCGAGCCGGTCGCGGTCGAGCACCAGGCAGGGCTGAAAGATCTCGGCCGCCTTCAGCGCCTTCGACAGTTCGGCGAAATAGGCGCTCATTGCCCGATGCCGAACAGGCCGGCCAAATAGGGCGACACGAAGCGGTTCTGAGGATCGATGTCGCGGCGCACCGCCATCGCCTCATCCCAGCGCGGATAAAGTTTTCCGAAATCCGCCGCCTTCAGGCTGTGCATCTTCCCCCAATGCGGCCGGCCGCCATATTTCAAGAAGATCGGCTCGGCGGCGCGCATGAAGGGCAGCGGGTCGTTTGCGGCATCGTGGTGGATGGCGATCGAGCAGGTCAGCCTCTTGTGGAAGGGCGAGAGCCAGAATTCGTCCGGCGCCACCGAACGCACCTCCATTGGGAAATAGACCTCCGGAAAATGCTTTTCGGTCAGCTCGATGATCTCGGCCAACGCCTTCGGACCGTCCTCGTAAGGCAGGTGGTATTCCATCTCGTTGAACCTGGTGCGACGGTCGCTGACATAGACGTTGAGCCAGTCCTGCACATAGTCCTCCGGCGGCACCTTTTTCACCGCGCCCTTGATCAGCGCGCGGCGCAGCGACGGCAGCCAGTGCAGCGCGGTGCGCAGCTTGCGCAGTGTTGCCAGCCCCGCCTCGTCGTCCTCCGTCGGCCGCGATGTGGGCTGCGCGTCGCTCAGGTCGCTGGCGATGAACTGCGCATAGCCGGAAAACGGGATGTAGTAGAATTCGGCCGAACGATGCGCGGCCATCATTGTCTCGAAATCGCGCAGCATGTCGCCGATCGGCAGCACCCATTTGCGGCGGCGCAGCCGATAGGTCGCGATGTTCTTCATCGTCACTTCGGTGAGCACGCCGAAGGCGCCGAGCGCGACGCCGACGGCATGGATCATGTCCTGATCCCCTGCCCGGCTATATTCACGCAGCTTGCCCTGCCCATCGACAAATTGGACCGTCTCGAGCTGCGTGTGGTAGGCGCCGAGCGTCGGGCCGGAGCCATGTGTTGCGGTGCCCAGCGCGCCGCCGATCGCCTGGCGGTCGATATCGCCCATGTTGGGCAGGCCCTGGCCGATGCCCTGCAGGATCTGCATCAGGGCGCCGAGCCGCGTGCCCGCCCTCACCCGCGCCCGCTTGGTCGCAGCCTCATGCGAGACCAGTCCCTCGATCTTCTCCAGCGAGACGATCGTGCCTTCCGACCGCACCAGCGGCGTGAAGGAATGGCCGGCGCCGGCGACGCGCAGCGGGCCGGGCGCCGAGCGCACTAGCTCCGCCAGTTCGCCGGCGTCGGCGGGTGTGGCGATCAGCTTGGGCGCGGCTGTCACGAAGCCCGACCAGTTGCTCCAGGTGCTTGCCATCGTCACCTTCCGCTCAGGCTGGAACGCGGCGCTGCCCGGCCAGCACGAAGACGCCGAGCAGCGCGACGCTGGCGAGCGCGCTTGCCGCGGCGAATTCCGGCACCGGCCGAAAGTTCTGGCCGTCGATCAGCAGCGACGCGGCAATCGGGCCGATGGCGAGGCCGAAGAGTTGCGCGGCCGGCACCAGGAGTACTGCCGTGCGCGTCTCGTCGGCGGTGATCGCCAGCCGGATCTGGTAGGGCACGATGAAGAGCAGGATGAAGCCCATCACCAGCGCCATCGCCCAGAAAATCGAAAGCCCAGGGCCGGAAGCAAGCAGCACCGAACTGATCGCCGCGACGGCGCCAATGCCGGTGATGGCGAAGCGATAGTCGATGCGCGCCTCGAAGACGGTGGCGGTCATGGCGCCCACCACTTGCGCGGCGAGGCTTGCCGAGACCATCAGGCCGACGGTGCGCCCGTCGATGCCGAACTCGGCGCCGAGCGGCTCCAGAAAAGCCCAGACGGCGCCGAAGAACATGAAATAGCAGAAGATCGACAGCAGCGCAGTGATCGCCGGCACGGTAAGCACATTGGCAAAATGCTCGTCCTTGGGCAGATCCGCATAATCGTCCGGCACGATCCAGGCGACGACCAGCGACAGCAGGCAGACAAGGCCGAGCGCGATGAAGCCGCCGGCAGAGCCGGCTGCCGGCACCGCGTAGAGCGCAAGCAAAAGCGCCAGCGCGCATTGCGCCAGCGTCTGCAGCGTGACGAAATAGCCGCCGATCCGCTCGGCGCGACGCGAGCGGGCAATCAGTTCGGTGGCGACTGCGACCAGGCCGCCCTCCGCAAGACCGGCGAGCGTGCGCGCGCCGATCAGCGCATTGGGGCTTGCGGCAGAGGCCGTCCAGAAATTCGCCAACGCCAGCAGGATCAAAAGCACAGCGCTTTTCCAGCGCATGTTGCGCGCTGGCAGGAGCATCGCCACGATCGCCGAGCCTATGGCGATCGCGATCATCTCGGCAGTGGCGACCAGCGCCAGCTCGTCGCCGGTGACATGGCCTTCCGTGTAAAGCGCGCCGAGCAGCACCGGCTGGAGTCCCAGAATGAGCAGCCCGACCGAGCCGATCCAGAGCGCCGAGGCAAGCTGCAACCCTGTCGGGTTGCCGACCAGCCAGTCGCCATTTTCCGCTTGCGCGGCGTCGGTGACGGTCACGAAGCGCTCTCCCTTGCAGCCCGCATGAAAAGCTGACAACTTATCAGCATTTCAGGAAACTGATACTTGATCAGTTTCCTGTCAACCGAGAATTCACAGCTCCCGTGCGAGATTTGGTTGATGAGGCAAGCAACGCGAACGGCGACGGAACCCAGGCGCAGGCCCAAGCAGGAGCGCAGCCGCGAGCGCATCGACGCGATCCTCGCCACGACCATGCGGCTGATCGGCGAGAAGGGCATCGACGCGGTGACGATGAAGGAGGTCGGCGCGCTGGCCGGCGGACCGATTGCCACCGTCTATCACTACTTCCCCAGCAAATCGGCGATCCTGGCAATGCTTTACGAGCGCTTTTCCGAAGAGAGCCGTGCGCGGCTCGCCGAGATCGTCGCCAATGTCCGGCAGCGCGAAGACGTGATGCCGGCGGCCGATCGGCTGCTCGACGACTATCGCGGCCGCGTCGCCGGCGATCCGGCGATCCAGGACCTGCAGAACGCGATCCAGGCCGACAAGGCGCTCAAGAATCTCGACATCGCCGAGACGAGGCGGCAGGCCGAGATGTTCTGCAAGACCGTCGCGCCGCTGATCGAGCCGGAGCGGCGCGAGGCTTTTGGTCGCATCGTGTTCCTCATCTTCCAGCTCGCCGGCGGCGTCGTGCGGCTGGCGCTGACGCAGGACGAGGAAGAAGGCCGTCGCACGATCGAGGATTACCGCTCGATCATCCATGCGCAGCTAAGGTTGTTTTTGTAGATCCGTCGTCATACTCGGGCTTGACCCGAGTATCCATGCCGTGACCCTTGCCGTAGAGTGCAACGGTGCAGAATTCTGTAACCGTTGCAACGCCTTAGCGTCACGGCATGGATCCTAGGGTCTGCGCGCGTCGCTTCGCTCCTTGCTCCGCCCTAGGATGACGAACCAAATGGGCGCTGCACCCCCTCGCCGCGCTTGGCTGCCTCACCCCGCCTCCAGCTTCGGCCCCAGAATCTCCACCAGCCAATCGACAAACACCCTCACCCGTGGCGAGAGCTGCCGGCTGCGCGGATAGAGGACCGAGATCGGTGTCGGCGTCGGCGGGAAATCGGAGAGCACCTCGACCAGCCGGCCGGCCGCGATATCGTCCGCGTAGCGGAGTCTTGGCGCCTGGAACAGGCCGAAACCCAACCGCACCAGCGCGGCGCTGGTGTCGGAATTGGACACGGTGACCCGCGACGGCAGGACGATCTCGCGGACCTTGCCGTCGACGGTGAATTCCAACGGCATCACCTGCCCGGTGCGGGAGGAGATGAAGCCGATCATCATGTGGCCGGAAAGGTCGTCCGGCGTGCGCGGCACGCCATGGCGCTCGAGATAGGCGGGGCTGGCGACCGTGATCTCGCGCGCGATGCCGAGACGACGCGCGGTCATATCGCTGTCGGGAAGCACGCCCGCCCGGATCACGCAATCGACGCCTTCGCGCACCAGATCGACCAGCCGGTCCCCCTCGCCGATGTGCACCGTCAAGCCCGGATATCTGGCAAGCAGCCCCGGCAGTTCCGGCAGCAGGAAGGTGCGCGCCATGTGGCCGTTGACGTCGACGCTGAGGCGCCCGCGCACTTCACGCGCGCCGAAGCCACCCTCTGCATCCTCGATGTCGGCCAGAATGCCGATGCAGCGCTGGTAATAGGCCTCGCCGTCGAGCGTCGGCGTGACATGCCTGGTGGTGCGCCTCAGCAACTGGACGCCCAGCCGCTCCTCCAACTGCTTGATCGCGGCGGTGGCGCTGGAGCGCGGCAGGCCGAGGTCGGCGGCGGCCGCGGTGAAGCTGCGCCGTTCCACGACGCGGGTGAAGAGCCGCATGCTGTCGAACCTGTCCATCGGCGATTGTTCGCATGGATTGAATAGTGTTGGCAATCCACACCTGATTATATCGGCCATTGGGGCGAATATATGCATCTCCATCCAAACAGAAGGAGATTTCGCCATGACCACCCGCCCCATCGCCCTCATCACCGGCGGCAGCCGCGGCCTCGGCCGCAACACCGCGCTCAACCTTGCCCGCAAGGGCGTCGATGTCATCCTCACTTATCGCTCGCGCGCCGACGAGGCGAAGGCGGCCGTCGCCGAGATCCAGGCGGCCGGCGGCCGCGCCGCAGCCCTTGCGCTCGATACCGGCGCCGTCGCCAGCTTTCCGGCTTTCGCTGCTGCGCTGAAGAAGACGCTCAAGGAAACCTGGCAGCGCGACCGCTTCGATTACCTCGTCAACAATGCCGGCACCGGCCTGCGCAAGCCGATCTCCGAGACGACGGAAGAGGAATTCGACACGCTGATGAACATCCATCTCAAGGGCGTGTTCTTTCTCACCCAGGCGCTGCTGCCGCTGATCAATGACGGCGGGCGTATCATCAACGTTTCGAGCGGACTGGCGCGCTTCTCGGTGCCGGGTTCGGCCGCCTATGCGATGATGAAGGGCGGCGTCGAGGTGTTCACGCGCTACCTCGCCAAGGAGCTCGCCAGCCGCCGCATCACCGCCAACACCGTGGCGCCCGGCGCCATCGCCACCGACTTCAACGGCGGCCATGTGCGCGACGACGCCGAGATCAACCGCGTCGTGGCCGGAATGACGGCGCTCGGCCGCGCCGGCGTGGCCGACGACATCGGGCCGATGATCGCCTCGCTGCTGTCGGAGGACAATCGCTGGGTCAACGCCCAGCGCATCGAAGTGTCGGGCGGCATGAATATCTGAGCGGCAAAGCCCGGAAGCACTCGCTCCGATCCGTTTGCCTTCGCATCGCGCCGTATTTCGCCGCTGTTTGCCGGCGAAACACGGCGCTTCTATTTTGATACGCACCTGCGATCCGCGTTTTTCCGCGTCGCGTCATGGCGAGAAAAATTTCGCGCGGTTGCCCACTCCCGCGCGCCTTGACTCTCGCAACCCGCCAGCCTATTTCAGCGCCACGTTAGCACTCGCCCTAGGTGAGTGCTAACTTATATATCCGGCGGCCTCGCCGGATGGAGGAACAGTTCTCACGTTCTCATTCGAGGAAGACAACATGGCAAAGTCCAAGTTCCGCCCGCTTCATGACCGCGTGGTCGTTCGCCGGGTCGAATCCGAATCCAAGACCGCCGGCGGGATCATCATCCCGGATACGGCGAAGGAGAAGCCGCAGGAAGGCGAGATCATCGCTGTCGGCTCGGGCGCCCGCGACGAAAGCGGCAAGCTCGTCCCGCTCGACGTCAAGGCCGGCGACCGTGTGCTCTTCGGCAAGTGGTCGGGCACTGAAGTCAAGCTCAATGGCGAGGACCTTCTGATCATGAAGGAATCCGACATCATGGGCATCATCGGCTGAATATCAGTCTCTCCATCAATTGAGTTTTCGGGCTCTTCCCGAGCCCCTGTCAGGAGCTAACTATGGCTGCAAAAGACGTAAAATTCTCCCGCGATGCCCGTGAGCGCATGCTGCGCGGTGTCAACATCCTCGCCGACGCGGTGAAGGTCACCCTCGGTCCGAAGGGCCGCAACGTCGTCATCGACAAGTCGTTTGGCGCCCCGCGCATCACCAAGGACGGCGTCACCGTCGCCAAGGAGATCGAGCTCGAGGACAAGTTCGAGAACATGGGCGCGCAGATGGTGCGCGAGGTTGCTTCGAAGACCAACGACATCGCCGGCGACGGCACGACCACCGCGACCGTTCTCGCCCAGGCCATCGTCCAGGAAGGCAACAAGGCCGTTGCCGCCGGCATGAACCCGATGGACCTCAAGCGCGGCATCGACCTCGCCGTCGGTGAGGTTGTCTCGGCTCTGGTCAAGGCCTCCAAGAAGATCAAGACCTCCGAGGAAGTCGCCCAGGTGGGCACGATCTCGGCCAATGGCGACGAATCGGTCGGCAAGATGATCGCGGAAGCGATGCAGAAGGTCGGCAACGAGGGCGTCATCACCGTCGAGGAAGCCAAGACCGCCGAGACCGAGCTGGAAGTCGTCGAAGGCATGCAGTTCGACCGCGGCTACCTCTCGCCCTACTTCGTCACCAACGCCGACAAGATGGTCGCCGAGCTCGAAGACGCCTACATCCTGCTGCACGAGAAGAAGCTCTCCAACCTGCAGGCCATGCTGCCGGTCCTGGAAGCCGTCGTTCAGACCTCGAAGCCGCTGCTCATCATCTCGGAAGACGTCGAGGGCGAGGCTCTGGCCACGCTGGTCGTCAACAAGCTGCGCGGCGGCCTGAAGATCGCCGCCGTCAAGGCTCCGGGCTTCGGTGACCGCCGCAAGGCCATGCTGGAAGACATCGCCATCCTCACCGGTGGCCAGGTCATTTCCGAAGACCTCGGCATCAAGCTCGAGAACGTCGGCCTCAACATGCTCGGCCGCGCCAAGAAGGTGTCGATCTCCAAGGAGAACACCACCATCGTCGACGGCGCCGGCAAGAAGGCCGAGATCCAGGGCCGTGTTGCCCAGATCAAGCAGCAGATTGAGGAGACCACCTCGGACTACGACAAGGAGAAGCTGCAGGAGCGTCTGGCCAAGCTCGCGGGCGGCGTCGCGGTGATCCGCGTCGGCGGCGCGACCGAGGTCGAGGTGAAGGAAAAGAAGGACCGCGTTGACGACGCGCTGAACGCGACCCGCGCGGCCGTGGAAGAAGGCATCGTCGCTGGCGGTGGTGTTGCCTTGCTGCGCGCTTCGGCCAACGTCAAGGCCGCCGGCGTCAACTCCGACCAGGCAGCTGGCATCAACATCGTTCGTCGCGCGCTGCAGGCTCCGGCCCGCCAGATCGCGGCCAACGCCGGTGCTGAAGCTTCGATCGTCGCCGGCAAGATCCTCGAGAACAAGGCTGCGACTTACGGCTTCAACGCCCAGACCGGCGAGTATGGCGACATGATCGCCATGGGCATCGTCGACCCGGTCAAGGTCGTGCGCACCGCCCTCCAGGACGCGGCCTCGGTCGCCGGCCTGCTCGTCACCACCGAAGCCATGATCGCCGAGGCTCCGAAGAAGGAAGCCGCCGGCGGTATGCCGGGCGGCATGCCCGGCGGCGGCATGGGCGGCATGGGCGGCATGGATTTCTAATCCAGCCTACCTGGCTAATGCATACGGAAAGGGCGGCAGCGATGCCGCCCTTTTTGTTTGGCTGATCCCCCCCTTTAAGGACCCCTCAAGGGGGGAGATCAGCAGCGTCCGCGCGCTGCGCAACTTTGCCCGAGCGCACCGCCGCCTCGACAAGCGCCACCACCTCGTCGGCCACGGCAGCGAGCGGCGTGCGGTCGCGGGTGGCGCGGGCGATCACCATCAGGCCCTCGAGCGAAGATTCGACCAGCAGCGCCAGCGCCTGCGCCCGCTGCTCCGGTACCCCTGCCCTGACGAATGCCTGGCGCAGCAGGCCGATCCATTGCTCGAAGGCGGAGCGGCAGATTTCGGCGAGGTCCGGCAGATCGTTCGGCGCATCCAACACGACCGGCGCGATCGGGCAGCCGAGCGAGAACTCGTTCTCCTCCAGCATGCGCGCGACCGACTGATAGATGCGGCGAACGGCGACGGCCGGGTCGCTTTCCGCGGCAAGATCGGCGCCCAGCCGCTGTGTCACCTTGGCCACGCTGTCACGCGTCACCTCGATCACCAACTGGTCCTTGCCGCCCGGAAAATGGAAATAGAGCGAGCCGCGGGGTGCTGCGCTGGCGCTCAAAATATCGTTGAGCGACGTGCCGTGATAGCCGCGCTGCCTGATGAGCAGCGCCGTCGCCTCGATCATGCGGGTGCGTGTGTCCGTCGCCACGTCAACCTCTCACAATGTCAACCTCTGTCAGGAGTGCGCACTATAGGCCTTGCCGAGAATATGACAATCGGTCTACATAATATGTAAATCGGTCTACATATTTCAGAGGCAAAAAATGCAAAGCTATCGACTGGAGGGGCAAGGCGGCATCGACAAACTGTCGATGCGCGAGGAGGCGATGCCACAACCCGGCCCGCATCAGATCGTCGTGCGGGTGCGCGCCACCTCGCTCAACCGCCGCGACACGATGATCCTCAATGGCACCTATCCCCTGACGCCGCGGCCGGGCATCGTTCCGCTGAGCGACGGCGCCGGCGAGGTGGTGGCAATCGGCGCCGGCGTCACGCGCTTTGCAATCGGCGACCATGTCACCGGCAGCTATTTCGCGCGCTGGGTCGACGGCCGCATGCATCCGGGGGTCATCGACCAGCTCGGCTGCACGCTGGATGGCATGCTCACTGAGTACGCCCTGCTCGACGAGCAATGGGCCGTGCGGCTGCCCGACCATCTGTCATGGCAGGAGGCTGCGACCTTCACCTGCGCCGGGCTGACCGCCTGGAGCGCGCTGACAGGCGCCGAGATTCCGAAGCCCGGCCAATGGGTTCTGGTCATCGGCTCAGGCGGCGTCGCGCTCTTTGCCCTGCAGTTCGCCAAACTCGCCGGCTGCCGCGTGGCCGCCGTCACCTCGCGGGCAGAGAAGATCGAAAGGCTGCGGGCGCTCGGTGCAGACCTCGTCTTCACAACCGCCGAAACGCCGGAATGGGGCATGAAGGTGCGCGAGGCGACCGGCGGCATCGATCTCATCGTCGAGACCGGCGGGCCGGCGACCTTCGCGCAATCGCTGATCGCGAGCACGCTTTACGGACGGATCGTGCTGCTCACTGTTCAGGACCAGAACGGCAAGTCGGTCGAAATTCCAGGAGCCGTCTATCAGCGCAGCCTCGTTACCATCGGCCGCCTCTTCGTCGGCAGCCGCAACGGGCTGGAGGCGATGCTTGCCGCCGTCGCCACGCATCGGCTGAAGCCGGTCATCGACAAGGTCTTCCCCTTCGCCGAGGCGCGCGAGGCCTACCGCCATTTCCAGCAGGGCGACGTCTTCGGCAAGGTCGTCATCGACGGCGCATGAGGCTCCATTCCACCACCACAGGAGAACCCGCAATGACAATTCGCGAATCTTCGGCCGAATGGCAGGGCACGCTCAAGGAAGGATCCGGCCGGCTGCGGCTGGGCAGCGGCGTCTTCGAGGGCGCCTATTCGTTCCCGTCGCGCTTCGAGAACGGCCCGGGCACCAATCCGGAGGAACTGATCGCGGCCGCCCATGCCGGCTGCTTCTCGATGGCGCTGAGCGCCATCCTCGTCCGCGAGGGTCACATTCCGGAAAGCATCCGCACGACCGCGAAGGTGCATCTCGGCGCCACCGCGGCGGGACCGACGATCACCCGCATCGAGTTGGAGACGCGGGCAAGCGTCGCTGGACTGGCGTCGGAAGATTTCCAGCGGCTGGCGCAATCGGCCAAGTCGAGCTGCCTCGTCTCGCGGGCGCTCACCGGCGTCGCCGCGATCACGCTGAAGGCGAGCCTCAACGACCAGTGAGACGGAAGGAGAATATCCAATGACCCAGGAACTCATCATCGACATCGCCACGGCCAAACGCTCGGCCGAAACGGCCGAGATCATGCGGCGCTATAACGACGTCTTCCAGAGGCACGACCCGTCGGCGCTCACCGAACTGGTGGCAGAGGACTGCGTGATCGAGAACACCACGCCGGCGCCGGACGGCGCCCGCCGCAGCGGCAAGGCCGCCTGCGTCGAGCTGTGGTCGGCGATCGCGACCGGACCAGGGACGCGCTTCGACCTCGAAGAGACGTTTGTCGCCGGCGACCGCGCGACGATCCGCTGGCGCTTCTGGATGGCCGACGGCCATTCGCTGCGCGGCGTCAACCTGATGCGGGTGAAGGACGGGCGGATCGTCGAGGCGATGAGTTATGTGAAGGGATAGGCCTGGCCGGAAAGCCGCGGTCAGGCCAAGCCCGGAATCCCCCGCCAAGGTTTGGATTCCGGGCAACCGGCGGTTAGAGCAGTTCAGCAGAATCGCTGAACTGCTCTAACCATTTGTTTGCACGCAATTCCGGACGGAAAACCGCTACACACTTTTCCTGGAATTGCGTTAGCGCGCGACCCTGTTGAGCTTCACGAAGGTCCTGGGGCTGCGCTGGATGGTCTGAAAGATCACGCAGTACCGATCGGTGAGTTCCATCAGTTGGGTCAGCCGGCTTTGCGGAGCGTCCGTTTCGATGTCGAATCGCAGCCGGATCTCCTTGAAGCCGACGGGCACACCCTCGGTGACGCCGAGCGTGCCGCGAAGATCGACGTCGCCTTCGGCGGAGATTTCGGCGGACTTGATCGGAATCTCCAGCACGGCGGCGGCCGCTCGCATCGAGACGCCGGCGCAGGCGATCAGCGCCTCCAGCAGCATGTCGCCGGAGCAGAGTTCCTGCCCGCTGCCGCCGGCCTTCGGATGGATGCCAGCCAGCGCAAGCCCGCGTCCGGACTCGACCTTGCATGTCACCCTGGCGTCGTCGGCGCGGCCCTTGGCTTTCAGCGTGAGAAGTGCCGCCCGCGCATCTTTGCGATATAGATCCTTGATCGGCCCCTGCGTGGCGCGAAATGTCGTGATGTCCATGCATGTTCTCCTGTCGTGGGATGTGGTTCCTGGAAATCGCGTGTCATCGCCGTGCCTTACTCCGGCACGCTCACGCCCGAGCCGCCGAGCTCGGCCGGAAAATCCTTCAGCTTCGGCAATCCGTCCTTCATCGGCAGGACCGTCTCGGCGTAGTTGACATGGACGCCCGGCGTGAATTCCACCGTCGGTATCGTGGCGGCATAGACATCGACCAGACCCAGCGGCGGATGGTCCGTCATCAGATGACCGCCGCATTTGGTGCAGAACTGGCGGTCGCTCGTCTCGGATTTCTTGAAACCGGACAGGAACTCCGCGCCTTTGGTGACCTTGACGTTCTCCGGCTTCCACAGCGTGAAGGCGTTCACCGGAGACGCCGACCAGGAACGACAGGAACTGCAATGGCAATAGCCCATCGCCTCAGCTTTTCCGTGCACTTCGATCTCCACGGCGCCGCAAAAGCAGCCGCCCTTATGTACCGTCATGACTTACATCCTTAGCTTGAGTTCGACTGCGCTCGGCACCTATCTGAGGCACCTTACAAGCGCCGGTTGGGTTTAAGGCTTCCAGCTACGAACGGAATGACGCGGCGTCCGCCTCACTTGACAGCGCGTCCGGAACTCGAATGGGATGTCGCGCCGGGTTGCCGCGCAACTCACGGGGCATGGGTGGAATGGCCGGGGACGCTCTGTCTGATCTCTTGAAAACGGTGCGTCTCACCGGAGCGACGTTTTTCGACATAAAGGCCCAGGACCCATGGGCCGTCTGCTCGCCCGCCCCCTCCTCGATATTGCCGAAGATCCTTCCCGGCGCGGATCACCTGATTTCCTACCACGTGCTGACGACCGGCCGTTGCTTCGCCCGTATCATCGGCAAGGAGGCGATCGTCGTGGAGGCCGGCGAAGTCGTCGTCTTCACCAGGAGCGACCCTCATATCATGTCGAGCAATCCGGACCTGCAGGCGGATCCGCCGACGGCGGATGTGCTGGAGATCGCCTCCGCAAGTCAAAAGCCGTTCCACCTCAACTATGTCAGCGATGGATCGATCTCGGCCGGGCTCGTCTGCGGCTACCTCGCCTGTGATGCCTTGCCGTTCAACCCGCTGCTCGAAGCCCTGCCACAGGTCATCAAGGCCGGAGACTCAAAAGGCGATGCCGGCTGGCTCGGCCAGTTCATCAAACTGGCGGTATCGGAGGTCGCGCAGAAGCGGGCGGGCAGCGAGACGGTGCTCACCAAGCTCAGCGAGCTGATGTTCGTCGACGTCCTGCGCCGCTATGTGGAATCGCTGCCGCCGCAGCACACCGGCTGGCTGGCAGGCCTGCGCGATCCGCATCTGAACAAGGCGCTGGCGCTGATCCACGATCGCCCGGCGAGCAACTGGACGGTGGAGGCGTTGGCGAAGGAGTCCGCATTGTCGCGCACGGTGCTCGCCGAACGCTTCACCAAAATCGTCGGAATGCCGCCGATGCACTATCTCGCCAAATGGCGGATGCAAATCGCCTCGGAATTGCTCAGCACCGGCAACGTCAACATCGCGACTATCGCAGCGGACATCGGCTATGAATCCGAGGCGGCGTTCAGCCGTGCCTTCAAGAAGATGATCGGCGTCCCGCCCTCGGCCTGGCGGCTTGGCGTTCGGCCCGCGCCCGGTTCCGGAAGCGACGAGGCCTCCGAAACCGAAATCGCACCGGCCGCACCAGCAGCGAACTAGCGATCCGCCAGCGCCAGCTTGGCGCCCAGCATGACGAAGGCGCCGGCGAAGGTGCGGCGCATCCAGGTCAGCACCATCGGTCGCGACACGACATGGCTGCGGATCGAGGCCGCGAACACGCCGTAGACGACGAAGACGAGGAAGGTCATCAGCATGAAGACGCCGGAGAGCTCCAGCATCTTGGGCAGCGCATGGGGCTCGGTGGTGCTGACGAATTGCGGCAGGAAGGCAAAGAAGAAGATCGACAGCTTCGGGTTCAGGATGTTGATCAGGATGCCGGAGGTGATGACCTTGGCCGCCGGGCGCGGCGCGACGTTCTCGTCGACGCTCAGGCCGCCCCTCTCCTTCAGCGTATTCCAGGCCATGTAGAGCAGATAGGCGACGCCGAGATATTTCAGCGTCTCGAAGGCGACGGCGCTGGTGTGCAGCACGGCGGCAAGGCCGGTGATGGCCGCCGCCATATGCGGGATGATGCCCAGCGTGCAGCCGAAGGCGGCGATGATCGAGGCCCGCGCGCCGCGCGAGAGGCCAGCACTCAGCGTGTAGAGAACGCCGGTGCCGGGCGAGGCCACGACAATCAGCGACGTCAACAGGAATTCGATGCTCACGGTTTCCTCCACGGCCCTGCCCGCGCGGCAAGGTACCGGGAGGTGTGGGTGTGGGCAAGCGGGGGGCGCGAAGGAACGCGAACCTCTCCGTCTTTCCTCGCCGAAATCTACTCAGACGTCCGACTGAAGCTCGCTTGAGACGCCGGCGGGACAGCGCCCCCCTCTGCCCTGCCGGGCTTTCGTCGTTCGCAAAGCCAAGCAATTGGCTTCGCGTCCGCTACGCGGACCACTCCTCAATCACCCACAAGGGGGGAGATTGGCAGTTCGAGCGCCAGCCCATACATCCCCCTTGCCATCAGGCAGTCGTCGCCGCCGGGCATGCAGGCGCGGCAGACATGGGGGCGGGCATCGTAGATCGCGCAGGCCGTCCCCTTGCCCACCTCGCCGCGAAGCGCGGCACAGCGGCCACCCTCGCAGCGCATGCCGGACTGGTCGGCGGCAACCAGATCCTCGGGGATGAGGTCCAGTTCGGCGTCTTCCTCCGTGGAAAAACGCGGCCAGTCCGCCGAATAGGCGCAGCAGGCCCCGCAGCTCTGGCAGTCGAAAGCTGGCAGGGCGACTTCCCTCGGCGACAAGACGTCTCTGTCGGCCGAAGCGGCCAGCCAAGGCGCAAGGGGATTGCGATCAGCCTGGTGCGGCAAGGCGCTACTTCTTCTTGCCTGTCTTGCGCGGCAGCACTTGCGCCGGCGTCTCGAACAGATCGGTCGCGACCGGTTCGACGGCTTTCGGCGCGGCAGCCGGCTTGGCCGGTTTTACAGTGGCCGCCGGGACCTCCTTGGGAGAGAACTTTATGGCCATGTCAATCCTCGTAGGAAAATCGCGATGACGGCGCCCGCGGATTGCGCAGGCGGCCGATCAGCGCCGAAACCGCCGTGATGTTCATTTCCTCGGGCGACCAGTTCCTGGGCTCCGCGACGTAGTGCGGCGCCAGTTCGCGGTGCGTGCTGCCGCTGTAGGCGGCATCCAGATGCGTCACCCGCTCATGCGTCTTGCCATCCTCAAGCACATATTCGATCAGATAATTGGGGCATTCGGCGCGGCTACGCACGCCGACGCGCACCTGGGCATCGCCATGGGCCCGCCTGCAGCGCTCCAGCTTTTCCAGCACGCGCCGGACATATTCGACCGGCTTGTCCAGGACTTCGACCATGTCGGCAATCGTGGAATCCCCGGCGATGGGCGTTTTCGGCACGCGCTTGGTGGCCATCAGCGTTTGCCCGTGCGTTTCGGCCCGACCTGCTTCGGCAAGGCGGCAAGGGCGGCATCGGCCACCCTGTCCTCGGCTTCCTTCTCCAGGCGCAGTTCGCGCAGCCGCGCGGTCTTGGCCTCGCGGGCCTGGCTGACGGCATCCTGTTCGGAAACGATGCGGTTAAGCGACATCGACTGCGTCCGGGCCTTGCTGAGAAGCGATTCGGCCTGGCTGCCTTGTGTCTTCGAAGTGAGGGACAAATTCTTCTCCTGATCCCGGAGCATTCAAATGCCGGCGCAATGGTGCTTAGCACATCCCATTCCGCCGGCGACGCACAATTCAGTGCCCGGAAGCGAAAAAGGCCAGGCAGTGCCTGACCCTCCTCTCGCCATCTGCCGGTGCCAGTACATCCGTGGTCACCGGTAAGGCTGAATTCTGCTTAGGCAGCCCGCAGCTGGTCTGCGGACATCTTGCCCGACTTTTTGTCCCGGACCATCTCGTAGCCGAGCTTCTGGCCTTCGACGATGTCGCGCATTCCGGCGCGCTCTACTGCCGAGATGTGAACGAAAACGTCGGCCGAGCCGTCGTCAGGCTGAATAAAACCAAAACCCTTGGTGGCGTTGAACCATTTTACTGTGCCGGTGCTCATAACGAACCCTTTCCATGGCAAATATTCGTTCGCCGTCATGCGACTGCATAACTACGTCTGTCTCGATTTTTGATGGAGGAAGTTCGCCAAGGCGCGCTCGGCGCGCGGATAACAAAAGTCAGTCAAACAAATATCGACGTCGTCCTCGTAGACTTCATTTGAGCGCCTGTCAAATTTCTTGTTTGGCGACCGCTGCATAGCCGCGGCCCCGGCACGCGCTTGATCTCCTCGAAATGGCAGCAACAGATATCTTGCGGCTCGAACCCATGACGCCAGCCGCAAGCCGGTTCCAGGGCTTCGGGAAAGGGCTGCGGCAGCATTTATTGCGGTCGCCGGACGGCAATCCTACGGGCGGCAAAGAACGGGAAAAAAGTTGGAACCATTCGGTGCTTTTTGCGAAGAGGGTAATCTCCCCCCTCGTGGGGGAGATGGCCGGCAGGCCAGAGGGGGGCGCGAAGGAACGCGAACCGCTCCGTCCTTTCCTCGCCGAAATCTACTCAGACGTCCGATTGAAACTCGCTTGAGATGCCGGCGGGACAGCGCCCCCCTCTGCCCTGCCGGGCTTTCGTCGTTCGCAAAGCCAAGCAATTGGCTTCGCGTCCGCTACGCGGACCACTCCTCAATCACCCACAAGGGGGGAGATTGGCAGTTCGAGCGCCAGCCCATACATCTCCCTGGCCATCAGGCAGTCGTCGCCGCCGGGCATGCAGGCGCGGCAGACATGGGGGCGGGCATCGTAGATCGCGCAGGCCGTCCCCTTGCCCACCTCGCCGCGAAGCGCGGCACAGCGGCCACCCTCGCAGCGCATGCCGGACTGGTCGGCGGCAACCAGATCCTCGGGGATGAGGTCCAGTTCGGCGTCTTCCTCCGTGGAAAAACGCGGCCAGTCCGCCGAATAGGCGCAGCAGGCCCCGCAGCTCTGGCAGTCGAAGGCGGCTGGTGCGTCGATCAAGGTCAGGAAGGAATGGTCGTGCGGCAAGGCGATCCTCATGGTCGCGATGCCTCTAGCATAGGGCCTGGGAAAGCGCCTGCATCGGCCGAACAAGATTTTTTTATTTTGCCGGGAACCATTTCGCGGGCTGCGAGTTAGGTTTCCTGTCGTTAGCAGTTCACGAGCAATCGAGAAAGGCTGATGACAAAGACGCCCCCCGCGCCGTAAAAAAGTGCGAGGGGCGTTTTCTTTGGCGGCTTACATCACCGCATTCATCATCGGGAGGATTTCGTAGCGGAAGCCCCGGCCCGACCGCACCGTCGGGTCGCCGTCGGTCAAGGCCCTGGCCTCGGCCTCGTCCCTTGCGCGCACAATGCCTAGCCCCCACGGACCGGCCGGATCGGCGACCGGGCCGAACAGGACCACTGCGCCTTCATCGAGCTTGCCGCGCAGATAGTCGGCATGCGCGCTCATCAGCGCCCTCTCCTCTTCCGTCAGGGTGAAGGCGAAGTCCGGCCGCGGCGGGATCAGCCGGCAATGGAAGACCGAAAGCGGCTTGGCACCGGTCTCCCTGGCGACGAAATCACCAAGCCAGCCCAGCACGCGTTCCCAGCCCGAACCATGGTCGCGGCAGGCGTCCCGGCGCGGACCGAAGCCCTCGTGGCGCAGCGTCAGTCGCGTGCCGTTCTCGACCGCTTCCAATGTGTAGGTGACGGTGGTGACGTTGTCGCCGTCCCAAGGCGCCTTCCAGGTCATCACCAGGCGATGCGGCGGCTCGACTTCGAGATATTCGCCCTGGACATGGAAATCGCGGCCGTCGGCGCCCTTGCCTTCCGAGCGCCAGGCGCCGCCAGGCCGGACATCGGCCATGTGTTTCGTCGTCCGGTACATGTTGTCGGCGCCCCACCAGAGCGGGATCTGGTCCTCGGCGGTGATGGCGCGAAAGACGCGGTCGGGCGGCACGGCGATCGTCACCGTGGCAAGGATGGTCCCGGCGGAAACGTCGGCGATCGCGCGCGGTCTGTCGTTGCTGGCCATTAGTCCTCCTCCAGATTGGCGTTCTCCAGATAGGATTTGAGATTGCCGAGGCTTTGCTGCCAGAAGTCGCGGTAGGGCAGGATCCAGTCCGCCACGTCCTTCAGCTCTGCCGGCTCCAGCCGGTAGACGCGCTCGCGGCCCCGCCGCTGCTCGGAGACGACGTTAAGCTCGCGCAGGACCCTCAGATGCTTGGAGATGGCCGGCCGGCTCTGCGAGAAGGCGGACGCCAGCTCGTTGACCGGCGCCGGGCCCTTCCGCAGCCGGTCGAGGATGGCGCGCCGCGTCGGATCGGCGATGGCGCGGAAGACGGAATGGTCCTGCTCAGCCTGCGGCATGATGCGTATCCATTTGGTTACCTATTATGCCAAATTGCGGCGACGGTCAATTCTCCTCGACCGGCGATAGGGCTTCGCTGATGGTTCAGCGCTCCTGATCGGTCGGCCGGATCAGGATCTCGTTGATATTGACGCGCGGCGGCTGGCTGACAGCGTAGAGGATGGCGTTGGCGATATCCTCGGCGGTCAGCGCTTCCATGGTGGAGAGGCGGTGTTCGAGACCGGCCTTGAATTCCTCGTTGGTGATGTGATCGCCGAGCTCGGTGCGCACCAGGCCGGGCTCGATCACCGTGACGCGCACCTTGTCGGCATAGACCTCGCGGCGCAGCGATTCCGAGAAGGCGACGACGCCGAACTTGGTCGCCGCGTAGCCGCTGGCGCCGGGATTGGCGACGCGGCCTGCCACCGACGAGACGTTGACGATGTGGCCCTTGGAAGCCTTGAGATGCGGCAGCGCCGCCTTGGTGGTGGCCATCAGGCCCATCAGGTTGAGCTCGATCATGCGGCGCCAGTCGTCGAGATCGGCTTCGGCCGCGGGCGCGAGCAGCATCACGCCGGCATTGTTGACGAGGATCTCGAGCCGGCCCCATTCGGAAACGACCTTGTCGACCATGGCGGTGATATCGCCGCCCTTGGCGATGTCGGCCGCGATGGCGAGCGCGGTGCCGCCGGCTTTCTCGATGCGGCCGGCCAGCGTCGCCAGGCGATCAATGCGGCGGGCGGCGACAGCCACCTTCGCGCCTGCGGCGGCGAGCGCGGCGGCCGTCGCTTCGCCGATACCGGATGAGGCGCCGGTGACGAGCGCGACCTTGCCCGCGAGAGGGGAATTTGCGGATGTCATGAGATTTCTCCAACTACCCGCCCTTCCCTCACATAGGCCGCGCGGGCCGTTCTTGAAGTCCGCCATCGGAGCAGTTGACGCAATTGCGGCCAAAACCGGCGCGCACTGGGAACTGCTCTAATCCTGCTCGTGCGGTCCTGGCTCCGGCCAGGGCTCCTTGGCGGCCTCCGCATACCAGTGCCGCATTGCCGGCGTCGCCAGCACCGCATCGACATAGGCACGCGTGACGGGCGCAAGCTCGCCGCCATAGGTGTAGAAGCGGGTGACGATGGGCGCGTACATGGCGTCGGCGGCCGTGAAATGGCCGAACAGGAACGGGCCGCCCGTGCCATATTGCTCACGGCACTGCCGCCAGATCGCCTCGATCCTCGCCCGCTGCGCCTCGCCCTCGGCATCGAGCGGCTTGTGGGCCTTCGGCCGGCGCAGATTCATCGGCCAGCCATAGCGGACCTCGCGGAAACCGGAATGCATCTCCGTCGCCACGGAACGCGCCAGGGCACGGGCGCCGAGATCCTCCGGCCAGAGCTTTTTCTCCGGAAACAGGTCGGCCAGATATTCAAGGATGGCAAGGGTTTCCCAGACGATCCTGCCCCCTCCCTTCAACGGCTTGTGGTTCAATACGGGCACAAGGCCGGTCGGCGAGACCTTGGCCAGATTGGCGGCGGTCTCCGGCGTGCGCAGCCGCACGAAGCTTTCCTCGAAGGGGATGTCCAGATGCCGCATCGCCACCCAGGGCCTGAGCGACCAGGAGGAGAAGCATTTGTTGCCGATATAGAGCGTGAATTCAGCCATGATCGCCCCCACTTGGTGTCGTTGCGGCGTCAGGCTAACCGCTCCGCCCGCCCCATGAAAGTCTTCCGTCGCCACGCGGCAGACCGCACGGGAACCCGAACGTTGTCCGCTCGTTGTCGTGTCGGATGCAGCGCTCGCATCCTGCTCCTATTCCAGACCCGGGAGATGCGGATATGGTGAACAGGCATCAGGTCGTCGGGATCGCCAAGCAGGTGAAAGGCACGCTCAAGCAGGCCGCCGGCAAGGCCACCGGCAGCCGGCGCTTGCAGGTGGAAGGCGTGTCCGAAAGGATCGCCGGCAAGGTGCGCAAGGCCTATGGCGACGTGAAGGACAAGGTCCGCAGGGTGCTCTGATCTGTTCCACCACTCTTGAAGAGGCCGGCGCGATCCTCGCGCCGGCCTCTTCAACGTTCAGCGCCGCTTTCGCCCAGAGGACCGAAAGTTCGAGCGGCATCCTGGAGGCCCGCCTCTTCCCGAGGCTTTTCCGTTCAGGTGGCCCAGCTTTTGGCGAAGGCGTTGGTGAAGACGGTCTCGCCCTGGTCGCCAGCCGCCTCGCCAAGGACCACGTCCATGTGGTCGTCGGTCACCCGCGCCAGCGCGAAGCCGCCCATAAAGGCCGCCTTCGGCTTGACGATGTCGAGCCCGTCGCGCTGGTAGATCATCGGTACCTCGTGCTGATGGCCGTGGAAGAGGGCGATGACGTTATAGCCCTTCAGCACGCCGAGCAGCGCCTGGCGGTCGGCCTCGCTCCACCAGTGCGGCTTGCCGGTCCCCTGATCGTCATAAGCGTGCCTTGCCGGATCCCAACGCTCGATCGAGAAGCTGTCCCAGCCATAGTGCTGGAACAGGATCACTGGACGGCCGTCGCCGGCGTAGGTCGCCAGATCCTGCTTCAGCCAGGGCAGGCTGCTCAGCGCGCCATGGCCGGTGTCGCCCGCAAAGCGGTGGGTCTGGATCAGATGCAGGCCGCCCCAATCCCAGGAATAGCAGTCGGTGTCGATATCGTAATTGGTCGCCGGCACGGGCGGCTTGAAGAAGACGCCGGGGCGATGGTTGACCTCGACATAATCGCGCATCTCGCGGCGGTACCAGTCGACATGGCGCTTCGGTCCATTCTGGTCGAGATCGTGGTTACCGAGCCCGACATAGACGGGAATATGGACGCGGTCCGGCCCGACGCCCTGCTGGTAGCGCTGGCTGAACTGCAGAAGCTGCGTGCCCTCGCTCGGCTGGGTGATCTGGCCGCCGCCGTCGTCGGTGATGTCGCCCCCGGTGACGAGGCCGAGCGGCGTGCCGATGCGCTTGCCGGCCGACCGCAGGCCGGTGGCGACGCCGTTGATCTCGACCGGCCACTGCTTGTCCTCGATTGCGTTGAGCGCCGCCACGTTGCGCAGCAGCGCGGCGTCGGTCTTGCCCTCCTGCTCGCAATGGAGGCTGAGCCCGTGCACCATGCGGCAGGCATGGATGTCGGCGATGAACAGGAAGGTCGCGTCGATCGGCTGGATGCGCTGGCCGGTCTGAGCGAAAGCGGAGCGCGGCAAGGCGGCAGCCGCGGCGAGGCCGGCTGCCTCGATGAGGAAAGAACGGCGGGAAAAGGGGATTGAAGTAAGCCGCTTCATAATCGCGCGATTGAACATTTTCAGCGCCATTTCGTCCAGTTTGGCGACCGAGAGGCCCTTTCGCGCTTCGATGTCATGCCGACGAAAGTTCGGTGATCGATCAGTCTGAATTTTCCTTGAGCTTTCTCAAGAACCACCCGGCTGCTGTCACTGTCCCGAACCCCGATGCGGCTATGACGGCAGCGAGTGGCGTCATGCCAATCGTCAGGTAGGCGGCCGCGGCTCGACCCTCTCCAACCCCTCCAGGCACTGCCTCAGGATGCTAGCATCCTGCGCGGCCTTGGCCATCGACATGGCGCCGGAATAGGCCGCCACCGTGAGCGCGGCGAAGCGCTCGGGATCGGTTCCGGCTTCGCCGCCGGCCAGCTGGTCGGCGCGTATCTTGTCGGCGAGCGTCTGCCGCCAGCCGGCGAAGATGTCGGCCAGCGCCGAGCGGAAATCGGGATCGGCTAGCGACAACTCATGCGCGAGATTGTTGAGCGGGCAGCCGCGCACAAAACCCTGCTGCTCGAGTTCCGTAGCCACCGCTTCGAACACCGAGCGCACGCCTTCGCGCGCCGAGGGCGCCGCCCGCATCGGGGCGATCCAGGTCTCTTCGACGGCGGCCGCCACGCGCTCCTCGATCACCGCCAGCGCCAAGGCCTTCTTGGTTGGAAAATGGTGGTGCAGTGCGCCGCCGGTGATGCCCGCCGCCGCCATCAGGTCACCGAGGCTCGAGGCGTGATAGCCGTGCGCCTGGAAGGAGTCTTCCGCCACATCGAGCACGCGACGGCGCATGCCTTCGGGGTCGTTGGTGCGCTTTTTGCGCATCGCCATCTCCTCCTTCTCCCCTTGTGGGAGAAGGTGCCTGAACAGTGAAGGCGGATGAGGGGTGCTCCAGCTTGGCAAAGACGGCGATCCGTCCAGCACCCCTCATCCGTCTTGGCGCTGCGCGCCAATCCACCTTCTCCCACAAGGGGAGAAGGGAAGGACAAAGATATCAGATTGACAAAACAGGACAACCGGTCTGTTTATAAACAGGATGATCATCCTGTTTTGAGGTTTTGACCATGAACCAGTCCGATAGCGCTCTCCTCCACCGCCTTGCCTCGCCGGTGGTGGAGCTCCGGCAATACACGCTGAAGCCCGGCCAGCGCGAAACGCTGATCGCGCTGTTCGACCGGGAGTTCATCGAGAGCCAGGAAGCGTGCGGCATGACAATCATCGGCCAGTTCCGCGATCTCGACCGTCCCGACATGTTCGTCTGGCTGCGCGGCTTCGAGAACATGGAGGCGAGGAAGGATGCGCTGACCGCTTTCTATGACGGGTTGGTGTGGGCCGAGCATCGCGACGCCGCCAATGCGACGATGATCGATTCCGACGATGTGCTGTTGCTGAAGCCGGCATGGCGGGATGCGGGCTTCGACCTCTCGGGATTGAAGCGGCCCGCAACCGTGGACGCAGGGAAACCAAGCCAAGATGGCGGCTTAGCGGGAATTGTTGAAATTTCGATTCATCATTTGCAGCCGGGCACAGAGGCTGATTTTGGCAGGCGTTTCCGGACGGAAGCGGTTCCGCAACTCGCGGCAAATGGGGGCCGGCTGCTCGGTGCCTTCGTCAGCGAGCATGCCGAAAACACATTCCCGCGCCTACCGGTGAGAGTCGGCGAGAACGTCTTCGTCGGCGTCACCGGTTTCGCGGACGAGACGGCGCACGCCGCCCTCGTCAGTTCGCCGGCATGGCGGGCCTTTCGAACAGCTTTGGAGCCGGCCCTGACGAAGCCAGCTCAGGTGCTACTGCTTTCGCCGACATCGCGGTCGCTGCTCGGCCGGTGATCCCTACCGGTTCGGCTGCTACGGCTTGACGGTGAACTCTGTCCACATGCCCGTCGCGAAGTGACCGGGGACATTGCAGATGAGCACGTATTTGCCGGGTTTCAGGTCTACGGTAAGCGTGCCCGAAGCGCCCGGGTCGAGTTCGGAAACCTCTCCCTTGTCGCCGGCCTTGTCCTCATCGACCCGGTTCTCGGCAGCAATATAGGGAAGCGGGTCCTTGGGATCCGCTCGATACATCACGATCATTTCGTGGATGGTATCCTTGGAAGTGTTCTTCACCTTGAACGTGATCTTGCCGGCCTTCACCGTCGCGGGCTTGGCCGTCATCCCCATAGTTGCCTTCGACATGTCGACATTTGGCGTTCCATAGGCGAAGCCAGCGGTCATGGGCGTGTTCGCCCCTTTGTCCCACAACGAAACCTGAACGGTGCTGGCGGCCTGGGCGGCGCCAGCCATCGTGATAACCGCGGCAAACCCCACTGCCGCATTTCTTACCAGCTTTTTCACAGCGAAATTCCTCCGGCAGACACCGGTGGAACCGACACCGGCAATCGACCGCTTACGGGCCGTGAACCAACGAGCAGCCCAACGGTGACTGCATGGTTGCACCTCCAGCCACATCCAGCCTTGCGCTGGATCAAACCGATACGGCTGAACAAAACGGACAATCAGCGAATGCCGTGGAACGACTAGCCCCACCAGGTATCCTCGTTCCCGAAGGCTTGGCCGATGATCGCGGCCACCAACGCCGGGTCGTCCCAATGCGGATTGTGGCCGCAATCCTGCGCCCGGAGGAGCCGTGACCCGGCCAACTCTTGCGCCAAGGCCTGCTGGTGCGCCTCGCCAAAAAGTGGATCGGCGGCACCGGCAATGATCAGAGCCCTCGTCCGCACGGAGCGTGCCGCTGCGGTCAGGTCCGTGCGACGGACTCCCTGAAGAATCGCGCGCCAGCGCGCCGCCGGCATCGCCGAAGCGTCCTTGGCCATGCCGGCGAGAAAGGCCTGCGGCACGCCAGGCCCGCATTGATGCCACCAGTCGTAGAACGGATCTGCCGGTGAGATCGGATCGCGGAGCGCTGCCACGCCGACGACCAACGCATGGTCCGACGCGAAATCGGCCTTCAACGCCCCGGCCATCACCACCAATCCACCAATCAATTCCGGATGCCGCGCGGCCAGCGCGATCGACACCATGGCGCCCAGCGAATGGCCGACGACGACCGGCCGGG
This sequence comes from Mesorhizobium album, assembly GCF_033977205.1. NCBI lineage: Bacteria > Pseudomonadati > Pseudomonadota > Alphaproteobacteria > Hyphomicrobiales > Phyllobacteriaceae > Mesorhizobium > Mesorhizobium album. Next base: position 25,029 of record NZ_JAVIIW010000053.1, read on the forward strand.
CGAGCCGCAGGCTCCGGATCAGCCCGGCGACATCGTCGGAGAAGTCGGTGATGTCAAAGCCCTCGCCCGCCTGCGAGCCGCCGTGGCCGCGCAAGTCCGGCATGATCAGCCGGCGGCCGCGAAGATGCGGCGCCAGCAGCGAGAAGCTGCGGCTGGTGTCGGTGAAGCCATGCACCAGCACGAGCGGCGGTCCCGAACCGGCGATCTCGACATAGGCAAGGTCGAGGCCGCCGACATCGACGCGCCGCTTGCGGCCTGCCCAGGCGTCCTGCTCGGTCAGCGCATCCTGTTCCGACAGGTCCAATGCCGCAGGCCTCACAGTCCAAGCTTTTCCTTCACCGCGGCGAGGCCGGGCTTGCCATCGAAGGTGGTGACGCCGGCAAGCCAGGCGTCGAGCCGGTCCTTGTTCAGCGTGATCGACTTAAGCGCCCCCTCCTCCGGCTTCATGCCGTCATTGATGAGGTAGCCCATGCCGACATTTTCCAGATCGATGTCGAAGGCGAGGTTCTTCAGGAACTGCGCCACGTTCGGACATTGCTGCAGAAAACCCTTGCGCACCTGCGTCGTCACGGTGGCGGCGCCGAAATTCGGACCGAAGAACTTGTCGCCGCCGGTCAGGTACTTGAAGTCGTACATCGTGTTCATCGGATGCGGCGCCCAGCCCTGGAAGACGATGAACTGCTTCTCCTTGATCTCGTAGCCGACCTCCGAAAGCATGCCGGCTTCGCTGGATTCGACCACCTGCCAGCCGTCGAGGTGAAACTGCGGATCGGCGATCGCGTCCATCATCAGCTGGTTCGATCCGGGCTCGATGCCGTACATCTTCTTCCCGAATTTGTCGGCGAATTTGTGCAGGTCGGACAGATCTTTGACCCCGGCCTCCCAGACATAGGTGGGCACGGCAAAAGTGTATTTGGCGCCGACGAGATTGACGCGGACATTCTCGATCGAGCCGTCGTTCTTGTAGGGCTCGTAATAGGTGACCATCGCCGGGTCCCAGTAGCCGAGGAACAGGTCGAGGTCCTTGTTCTTCATGCCTTCGTAGATGACGTTGATGCCGAGCACCTCGCTCTGCGGCTCGTAGCCCAGCGCCTGAAGCAGGACCTTGGCCACGCCGGTGGTGAAGGCGAGATCGTTCCAGCCGGGCTCGGCCATTCTCACCGCCCTGCACTGCTCCGGCTCGGCCGCGTAAGCCGTTTGAGCGGCCAGCATCAAGGCAGCGAGACAGACGCCATTCGCGAGCAATCGCAACATTCCGGTTCTCCTCTTTCTTGTTGACCATTTGGTCATGTTATTGTCCCATTGGTCAATTGTTGATCTGGACGGACGAAAATGTCAACATGGATTCGCAATGCATGGATCGATCCGGTGAAGCTCACGCGTCTCAGCGACATACGCCGCAAGGAATTGCGGCAGGCGGCCTTCGCGGTGCTTGAGCGCGAGGGCATCGCCGGCGCGACGCTAGAAAAGGTCGCGGCCCAGGCCGGCGCCTCGAAGGGCATTGTCCTGCACTATTTCCGCAACAAGCAGGAATTGTTCGAGCATGCGATGCGCGAGGCAAATGCCGTGCTGTGCAACGCGGTGGTGGCGCGGCTCAAGCGAGCGCATACGCCGATGGAGCGGCTCGACGCAGTGATCGAGGGCAATTTCGAGGAGCATCTGTTCCTGCCGCCTCTATGCCACGCCTGGCTTTCGCTCTGCGCCGAGGTGCCGCGCGACGAGAAGCTGGCGCGCATCCAGAAGGTCATCCATGCGCGCATGCGCTCGAACCTGTTGTCCGGCTTGCGCGGCCTCACGTCACCGGAAGCGGCCGACGACATCGTGCTCGGCGTCACCGCGCTGATCGACGGGCTGTGGCTCAGGCTCGGCCTGCGGCCGGGCAGCGTCTCGCGCGAGCAGGCGGTGCGCCAGGTCAAGGACTATGTCGCTGCGCGGCTGGCGCTGCGCCAGCCCGCGTCCGTCGGCCTCGCCTCGGCCGGATGAAAAACTGGTCCTATAGATCGGCACTCTCTGCGCCATCCCAGTCCTTGAAGCCGAGCGCGGCGACTTCGTCGAGGATCCGCTCGCGGATCCAGCGGTGCGGCGGCTCATCGTCGTGCCGGGCGTGCCAGTACGTCCTCACGGCGGGGGACGGCATCGATATTGTGGGAGCGCCGATGGCGGAGCACGCCCTTCCCTTCTCCCCTTGTGGGAGAAGGTGGCCGCGAAGCGGCCGGATGAGGGGTGGTGGAAGGATCGCGGAATTGAAGAACTAGGCGTTTCCAATCCTCCAATTTTCTAGCGCCTCGTTTCCTCCAACACCCCTCATCCGTCTCGGCGCTGCGCGCCGATCAACCTTCTCCCACAAGGGGAAAAGGAAGAGGCGCCACCCTTCAACCGATTTGCATTCCCCTCGCCCGCAATCTCCGCTTGATGCCATTTGTGCAACGCGATACGCCCTTGCGCAAATCGACAACCGGAGGCTTGCCGTGAGCGCTGAAAAGACCAGAACCGAAACCGACACATTCGGTCCCATCGAGGTCGCGGCCGACCGCTACTGGGGCGCGCAGGCGCAGCGTTCGCTTGGCAATTTCAGAATAGGTTGGGAAAAGCAGCCGGCATCGATCGTGCGTGCGCTCGGCGTCATCAAGCGCGCGGCGGCCGAAGTGAACATGGAGATGAAGCGGCTCGACCCGACGATCGGCAAGGCGATCGTCGAGGCGGCGCAAGAGGTGATCGACGGCAAGCTCAACGACCATTTCCCGCTGGTCGTCTGGCAGACGGGCTCCGGCACCCAGTCCAACATGAACGCCAACGAGGTGATATCCAACCGGGCGATCGAGCTGCTCGGCGGCGTGATGGGCTCGAAGAAGCCGGTGCACCCCAACGACCACGTCAATATGAGCCAGTCGTCGAACGACACCTATCCGACGGCCATGCATATCGCCTGCGCCGAGAGGATCGTGCATGACCTCTTGCCGGCGCTGCACCACCTGCACAAGGCGCTTGCCGCCAAAGCCCGCGCCTTCAACCACATCATCAAGATCGGCCGCACCCACACACAGGACGCAACCCCCCTCACCCTTGGCCAGGAATTCTCGGGCTACGCCGCCCAGGTCGTCTCGTCGATCAAGCGCATCGAGATCACGCTGCCCGGCCTGCAGGAGCTGGCGCAGGGCGGCACCGCGGTCGGCACCGGCCTCAACGCGCCGGTCGGCTTTGCCGAGAAAGTGGCGGACCGCATCGCTTCGATCACCGGCATCTCCTTCGTCACGGCGCCGAACAAGTTCGAGGCGCTCGCCGCGCACGATTCCATGGTGTTCTCGCACGGCGCGATCAACGCGGCGGCGGCCGCGCTGTTCAAGATCGCCAACGACATCCGCTTCCTCGGCTCCGGTCCGCGCTCGGGCCTAGGCGAGCTGTCGCTGCCGGAAAATGAGCCTGGCTCCTCGATCATGCCCGGGAAGGTCAATCCGACGCAGTGCGAGGCGATGACGCAAGTCTGCGCACAGGTGTTCGGCAACCACGCGGCGCTCACCTTCGCCGGTAGCCAGGGCCATTTCGAGCTCAACGTCTACAACCCGCTGATGGCCTACAATTTCCTGCAGTCGGTGCAGCTGCTCGCGGACGCTTCCGTGTCGTTCACCGACAATTGCGTGGTCGGCATCGAGGCCCGCGAGGACAACATCAAGGCGGCGCTGGAGCGCTCGCTGATGCTGGTGACTGCGCTTGCCCCCACCATCGGCTACGACAACGCCGCCAAGATCGCCAAGACCGCGCACAAGAACGGCACCACGCTGCGCGAGGAGGCCCTGGCCACCGGGCTGGTCAGCGAAGCCGACTACGACCGGCTGGTGCGGCCCGAGGACATGACGCATCCGGGGTAGTGCAAGTGACGGGCGTTCCGGCCAAGTCTCCAAGGCATGCGACCTGCCAATGCCAACAATGGACAACATCTCGCGGCGGGAGAATTTGCTCCCGCAGCCGGTTCTCGCGATACGAATTCGCGCTGACCAGTTGATCGCAGAAATATTGAACCTGTGAACAATGTGTCACCGCATAAGCGGCTTTGGTGAACAGTCTTCGTGATCTATCTGACTGGGCATTCAACCCCCGTTCGGAGACTCGCCATGTCCATCAACACTTCCGCTGCCGGCACCGGCACCGCATCCAACAGCTCCACCACGATCCTGCTCGGCCGCATCCTGCTTGCCGTCATCTTCCTGCTTTCCGGCTTCGGCAAGCTCACCGCCATTTCCGGCACCGCCGCCTATTTCGGCGCCCTCGGCCTGCCGGTGCCGACCGTGACCGCCGTTGTCGTCGGCCTGATCGAGCTGCTCGGCGGCCTTGCCATTCTCGTCGGTTTCCAGACGCGGATCGCTGCCTGGGTGCTCGCCATCTTCACGATCGCCACCGGGCTGGTCGCCCATACCGGCTGGGCCGACCAGATGCAGATGATCCAGTTCCTCAAGAACCTCGCCATCACGGGCGGCTTCATCCTGCTCGCCTCCTCCGGCGCCGGCGCCTATTCGATCGACGCCAAGCGCGGCTGAAGGTTTTGTTTGACGCAATTTCGAACGGAAAACCGCCTTACACTTTTCCTGGAATTGCTTGTTCCTCCCAGGCCTTAGCGAAAGCGGCGCGGATTTTTCCGCGCCGCTTTTTCGTTTTCTCAAATGCAGGCGTAAATTGCACCGAGAGCCGGTATGATCCGGGCACCGGCAAGGGAGGTGGCCATGGCCCGCAACGCACTGCTTCTCATCTCGCGGCTTCTGCTTGCCGCGCTTTTCGTGCCTTCAGGTTTCCAGGCGCTCACCAACATCGCCGGCACGACGCGCTATTTCGCCGGTCTCGGCCTGCCGCTGCCGACGCTTGCCGCCTGGGGCACCAGCCTGTTCGAGCTGATCGCCGGATTGTTGATCCTCGTCGGCTTCCAGACGCGGATCGTGGCGCTACTCTTGGCTGCCTTCTGCGTCGTTGCCGGCTTCATCGGACATTACGGCCAAGGCGGGGACGATGCGATGATCGCCTTCCTGCACCAGCAGATGCTGATGAAGGACATTGCGATCGCCGGCGGGTTCCTGGCGCTCGCCATGGCCGGAGCCGGCGCATGGTCGGCCGACGGGCGCGGCTTCGGCATCGGCGCCGAAGTGACCTGAAGCGGCTCTATTTCACCGACACGCCCTATTTCACCGACACACTCGGCCCGCCCTCGACCGCCAGCACAAGGCGGCGGTTGGTGATGCGCGCGAGTTGCGCCAGCCGGCCGGCCGGACGCTCGCCATAGAGGTCGGCGAGCGATGCCGGTAGCACCAGCGCCAGCACGCCGTTGCCGCGGCTTTCCCATTTCAGCCGCGGCATCACGCCGGGCATCGCCGCCGTCAGCAGATAGACGACGCGCATCATCGCCGCGAGCACGCGGGCGCGCTCGAGCACGCGCGGCGGCGCCAGCGCCTTGATCTCCGGCGCGATCCCATCGTTGAAGATGCCGTCATGGCGATAAGCGCTGGCCAAGGCCAGATAGGCGCGGCCGGGATGGTCGACACCGATGAAGGAGGCATGCGCGATGATGTTGAGCGACTGCCGGCCGCGATATTCGGGATGCGCGCGCCAGCCGATATCGGCCAGCAGGCAGGCGGCATGGCGGTAGCGCGCCTCGTCCACCGTCTCGTCGATGCCGAAGGCCTTGAAGGCCTTGCCGGTCCATTCGACGAGGTCATGGGCGTGGTGGACCGAGCGCGAACGCAACACTGCCAGCTCTTCGGCGGCCGAGATCAGCGGGTCGGCTTTCTGCTCGGCCGCGTCGAGCAGCGAATAGAGGAAGCCTTCGCGCACGCCCTGCGCCGAGACGACGATCTTGGAGGGCTGCATCGCCGCCATGATCTCCTGCAGCACGACGGCGCCGTAAGGCAGAAGCGAGCGGCGGTTCTTGGAGACGCCCTCGATGCCCTTGACCTTCTCGACCTCGCCCTTGGCCACCTGCCTGAGGAAGGCCTGCGCGCTGTCGGCGGCGATCTCGTAGTGATGCATGACGCCGAGCGGATAATTGTTCATCTCCATGTGCAGCCGGGCGAGGTTTCGCCAGGTGCCGCCGACGGCGTAGAAGACCCTGCCCTGCCCGCCCTTCAAGAGCTTCGCCCGCGCCAGTTCCTGGCGCGCGATCTTCTGCGCCTGGACGAGCGAGTTCTTGGCCATGTCCTGCAGGCGCAGGCCGCCGAGCGGCAGCGTGATGCCGTCGCCGATCGCCTCGCCATTGATGTCGACCAGCTCCAGGCTGCCGCCGCCGAGGTCGCCGGCGATGCCGTTGGCCGGATAGAAGCCGGAGATGATGCCGAGCGCCGAATAATGCGCTTCCTGGCGACCGGAGAGCACGCGGATCTCGGTCTTCAGCACATCCTCGGCGCGGTGGATGAAGTCCGGGCCGTTGATCGCCTCGCGCGCGGCCGCGGTCGCCAGCACATACATATGCTCGGCGCCGGCCTGGTTTGACAGCGCGCGAAAACGGCGGAACTCCTCCATCGAGCGCGTCACCGCCTCGGGATCGAGCTTGCCCGTGGAAACGATGCCGCGACCGAGACCGGCCAGCATCTTTTCGTTGAACAGCAGCGTCGGCGAGCGCGCCAGCCCTTCATAGACGACAAGGCGGATCGAGTTCGATCCGATGTCGATGATCGACAGCGGCCGCCGGTCCTGGAGCCGGCCCTGGGAGACTGAAATCACTCGGCGGCGATCTTCTTGCGGCGCTTGAACTGGGCAATGCGCCTGGGCGCATGCGATTTCAGCGCGTCACCCCGTCCGGAAAGGCTCGGATTGGTCATGAAATATTCCTGCGCGTTGAACGGTTCCTCACCCTCCTCCATCACGACGCGGCGGGAGGTGCCGTCAGCCAATACGTCGAAACTTTGCTGGTTGTCCATGACATTGCCGAGCATGATCTGGCCAAGCACCTGCTCATGCACAGTAGGATTGGTGATCGGCACCAGGGTCTCGACGCGGCGATCGAGATTGCGCGGCATCATGTCGGCCGAGGAAATGTAGACGATCGCCTCATCCGACGGCAAGCCGTGGCCATTGCCGAAGCAGAAGATGCGGCTGTGCTCGAGGAAGCGGCCGACGATCGACTTGACCCTGATGTTCTCGGACAGGCCCGGCACCTGGGGCCTGAGGCAGCAGATGCCGCGCACCACGAGATCGATCTCGACGCCGGCGCGGCCGGCGTCATAAAGCGCGTCGATGACGGTCGGATCGACGAGCGCGTTCATCTTCATCCAGATGCGGGCCGGCCGGCCGTCGCGCGCATGGGAGACCTCGTCGGCGATGTGCTTCAGGATGCGGTTGCGCAGCGTGAACGGCGACACCGCAACGCGCATCTCCTCCGCAGGTTCGGCATAGCCGGTGATGAAGTTGAAGATCTGGGCGACATCGCGCGCGATGATCGGGTCGGTGGTGAAGAAGGACAGGTCGGTGTAGATTCGGGCGGTGACCGGGTGGTAGTTGCCGGTGCCGAGATGCACATAGTTGCGCAGCCTGCTATCCTCGCGGCGGACTACCAGCGACATCTTGGCGTGGGTCTTCAGCTCCAGGAAGCCGAAAACGACCTGGACGCCGGCACGCTCCAGGTCACGCGCCCAGCGGATATTGGCCTCCTCGTCGAAGCGCGCCTTGAGCTCGACAAGTGCCGTCACCGACTTGCCGGCCTCGGCGGCGTCGATCAGCGCGCGCACGATCGGGCTGTCGTTCGAGGTGCGGTAGAGCGTCTGCTTGATTGCCACCACTTCCGGATCGGCCGCCGCCTGGCGCAGGAACTGCACTACCACGTCGAAGGATTCGTAGGGGTGATGGACGATGATGTCCTTCTCGCGGATGGCGGCCAGGCAGTCGCCGCCATGCTCGCGGATGCGCTCGGGGAAGCGCGGATTGTAAGGCGTGAATTTGAGGTCGTCGCGCGGGATGGCGACGATCTCGGAGATCTGGTTGAGCGCCAGCGGACCGGTGAGCACGCTGATGCGGCTTGCCGAGACGCCGAGCTCACCGGCGACGAACTCGCGCAATTCGGCCGGCATCAGGGTGTCGAACTCGATGCGGATGACCGATCCGCGGCGTCGACGCTTCAGCGCCGTCTCGAACAGGCGCACGAGGTCTTCCGACTCCTCTTCCACCTCGATATCGCTGTCGCGGATGATGCGGAACGTCCCGGAACCCTTGACCTCATAGCCTGGGAACAGCTTGCCGATATACAAGCCGACCGCCTCTTCCAACGGGATGAAGCGGATATGGTGCCTGCGGTCCGGCAGGCGGATGAAGCGCCGCAGCGCCACCGGCAGGCGCAGAAGCGCGCTCATTTCTTCGCCATTCCTGCGGTGGCGCAATTGCAGCGCGATGGAAAAGCCGAGATTGGGAATGAACGGGAACGGATGCGCCGGGTCGATGGACAGCGGGGTCAGCACCGGGAAAACCTGTTCCTGGAAATGCTCTTCCAGCCAGGCCCTCTCTTCCTTGCTGAGCGCGTCGCGGGTAATGCTCTCGATGCCTTCCTTGTTGAGCAGCTCCATCAAGGTCGACAGGCTCTTCTGCTGATCTTCCTGCAGGCGCTCGACCTCGCGCAGCAGCTGCTCGAGCTGCTGCTCGGGCGTGCGGCCGTCCGGGCTCTTCAGCGCAATGCCCTCGCGCACCTGGCCGGCGAGGCCGGCGACGCGGACCATGAAGAACTCGTCGAGATTGGCGGCCGAGATCGAGAGAAAGCGGACGCGCTCGAGCAGCGGATGGTGCTCGTTCAGCGATTCCTCCAGCACGCGTCGATTGAACTGCAGCCAGGAGAATTCGCGGTTGACGAAACGGTCGGGATTACCGCCGTCGGGGCTCGCCGCCTCGACAGTGATGAACTCGTTCTGCACCGGCCTCAGTTCGCTCATGGTTCCTTGCCTGCAACCGTTCTCTTTGAACCCCATACACCGCCGGGCGCGTTATGGACGCTCTTACATGCCTTTCATGACGCATGATGTCACGGAATCACTTCGTTCCCGGGGATCATGCGCTTAACCGGCTCAGCTTATCCTCTGCCAGGGTTTTGCGACAGTTTCATTTCATCGATCTTGCAAACTGGCCGGTTATGATCCAGATGCAAACGGGCCGAACTGAAGGAGACGACGATGGCAGGCGGTACCATTCCCCATTTCCAGAACGACGCGGGCCATCCGGCGATCGATATCGGCGTCAAGGAATTCATGTGCACCGGCGCCAATCCGCCTTTCGATCATCCGCATGTATTCCTCGACATGGGCGACGACAATGAGAAGGTCTGCCCCTATTGCTCGACGCTCTACCGCTATTCGCCGAAGCTGAAGGCGACGGAAACGCAGCCCCCGGGCTGCCTCTATATAGACCAGGCCGCCTAATCCCGCGCGATCATGGATAAGGCGCGGTCCCGGCAGGTCGTCATCGCCGGGGCCGGCATAGCCGGGCTGACGGCGGCGCTCGCTTTTGCCGAGCGCGGCTATGCGGTGACCGTGCTGGAACAGGCCGAGCAGCTCGAAGTGGTGGGCGCCGGGCTTCAGCTTTCCCCGAACGCGACGCGCATCCTGCGCCGGCTCGGCGTGCTCGATCGCCTGGCGGTTAGCGCCATCCGGCCGGAAGCGGTGGTGCTCAAGGACGCCGCCACCTTGCGCGAACTGGCACGCGTGCCGCTGGGCCAGGCCGGCGAGGACCGCTGGGGCGCGCCCTATCTGGTAGCGCATCGCGCCGACCTCCAAGACGCGCTGACGGCGCGGGTGGCCGAGCATCCTGAAATCAAACTCGTCACCGGCGCGCGGGTGACGGAGATCACCGTCGCGCCGCAGGATATCGCTGTCACAGCCGAAACGGATGGTGGCAAGATCGAGGCCGCCGGACACCTGCTGGTCGGCGCCGACGGCGTCTGGTCGACGGTTCGCAGGCTGCTTGCGGGCATGGATTCGGCTTTCGGGAAGAACCGCTTCTCGGGCGAGCTCGCCTGGCGGGCCACGGTCGCGGCCGAGAGCGCCGCCGGCCAGGCCTTTGCGGCGATCGGAGCCGCCGACTGCACCACCGCTTTTCTCCATTCCGGCTTCCATATGGTCGCCTATCCGGTGAGCAAGGGCAGCGCCGTCAACCTCGCCGCCTTCACCAAGGGCGAGCGCATCGCGGACAGCTGGTCGGGCCATGCCGATCCCGCCATCCTCTCCAGCGCCATGCGCAGCACCTCGCCTTCGCTGGCAAGGCTTGTCGCATTGGCCGGGCCATGGACGGCGTTTCCGATCCACACCGTCGAGCAGCGGCGCTGGACGATGCCGCAAGGCATCGCGCTGATCGGCGACGCCGCGCATGCCATGACGCCGTTTGCAGCCCAGGGCGCGGCGATGGGCATAGAGGACGCCGCGATGCTTGCCGGCCTGGTCGCCGACTCCCCCGCCGATCCGCGGCAAAGCCTAAGCACCTGGGAGAATCTCAGACGGCCGCGGATCGAGAAGGTGCTTCGGCGCGGCGCGCTCAACCGGCTCGCCTGGCATGCCCGGGGTCCGGTGGCGATTGCCCGCAACCTGGTGCTGGCCATGCGGCCGGCAGAGAAGCTCGCCGCGGATCTGGACTGGCTGTATGGGTGGGAGGAGCGGAAGGTGGTGGGGCGCTGAGAAGCCTTTTGATAGCCAACCGGCAACTGGATACGCCGGCGGGACAGCACCCCCCTCTGGCCTGCCGGCCATCTCCCCCGCAAGGGGGGAGATCAGCTGTCACCGCCGTTTTCGCCAACCACCAGCGTTGCAGGATGAAGCGAGGCGTCGCAACTGCCAATCTCCCCCCTTGCGGGGGAGATGTCCGGCAGGACAGAGGGGGGTGTGAAGGAACGCGGCGCTTGGCAATTCGCGGAGTGCCCACACTAATCGTATAACCGCATCGACTACCCAAGCGACACCGGCAGCGGGCTCCACCAGCCGATCGCGCAAAAGCAAGAAAGCCCGACCTTGCGGGCGGGCTTCCAAGAATTCGCTCTCGGATCGTTCAGTGCAGGATCTGCGACAGGAACAGCTTCGTACGCTCGTGGCGCGGATGGTCGAAGAATTCGGCCGGCGTGTTCTGCTCGACGATCTGGCCCTGGTCCATGAAGATCACCCGGTTGGCGACCTTGCGGGCAAAGCCCATCTCGTGGGTGACGCAAAGCATGGTCATGCCTTCTTCGGCCAGACCGACCATCGTCTCCAGCACTTCCTTGATCATCTCCGGGTCGAGCGCCGAGGTCGGCTCGTCGAACAGCATGATGCGCGGGTTCATGCAGAGCGAGCGGGCGATCGCCACGCGCTGCTGCTGGCCGCCGGAGAGCTGGCCGGGATATTTGTTGGCCTGCTCCGGGATCTTGACGCGCTTCAGGAAATGCATGGCGATTTCCTCGGCCTGCTTCTTCGGCGTCTTGCGCACCCAGATCGGCGCCAGCGTGCAGTTCTCCAGGATGGTCAGGTGCGGAAACAGGTTGAAATGCTGAAACACCATGCCGACCTCGCGGCGCACCTCGTCGATCTTCTTCAGGTCGTTGGTGAGTTCCTTGCCGTCGACGATGATCTTGCCCTTCTGGTGCTCTTCCAGCCGGTTGATGCAGCGAATCATGGTCGACTTGCCGGAGCCGGACGGGCCGCAGATGACGATGCGCTCGCCGCGCATCACCTTGAGGTTGATGTCCTTCAGCACATGGAACTCGCCGTACCATTTGTGCATGCCGATGATGTCGATGGCGACATCGGTGGTCGAGATGTGCATCTTCTTGGCATCGACCTTGATTTCTTCCGCGCTGACGGCGTTTTCGGTGGTCATGGCCAATTCCCCTTATCGTTTGTAGCCGGTGTCGAGCCGGCGTTCGGTGTACATTGAATAGCGCGACATGCCGAAGCAGAACAGCCAGAACACGAAGGCGGCGAAGATCAGGCCCGACCTGGCGGTCTGCGGCGTCGCCCAGTTGGCGTCGGAGAGGTTCTGCTTGACCACGCCCAAGAGGTCGAAGATCGAGATGATCAGGACCAGGCTGGTGTCCTTGAACATGCCGATGAAGGTGTTGACGATGGCGGGGATGACCAGCTTCAGCGCCTGCGGCAGCACGATCAGCCCCATCTTCTGCCAATAGCCGAGGCCGAGCGAATCGGCGCCCTCATACTGGCCCTTCGGGATCGCCTGCAGGCCGCCGCGCACCACTTCGGCCATATAGGCGGCGGCAAACAGCGACACGCCGATCAGCGCCCGCAGGAACTTGTCGAAGGTGACGCCGGCAGGCAGGAAGAGCGGCAGCATGACACTGGCGAAGAACAGCACCGTGATCAGTGGAATGCCGCGCACGAACTCGATGAAGATGACGCATAGTAGCTTGACGATCGGCATTTTCGATCGGCGGCCCAGCGCCAGTACCGTGCCCAAGGGCAGCGACGCGACAATGCCGACGAACGACAGGCTGAGCGTGACCAGCAGCCCGCCCCAGCGCGAGGTTTCGACAACCGGCAAGCCGAACACGCCGCCCGAGAGAAGAAAGAAGGAGACGACCGGCAGCGCCAGGAAGAGCAGGATGGCGTTCAGCCCCTTGCGCGGCACACGCGGGATCAGCATCGGCACCAGAAGCGCCACGAACAGGACGGCGACCAGGATCGGCCGCCAGCGCTCCTCGATCGGATAGGTGCCGAAGATGAACTGGCCGAACTTGGCGTTGACAAAGGCCCAGCAGGCACCGGTCCAGCCGTCGGGCTGGACGCCGCCCTGCGAGACGGTGGCGCAGACCGTGCGGTTCGGACCGGTCCACTGGGCGTTGATGAAGGCCCAGTTGATGATCTGCGGCAGGATCCAGGCGAAGATGGCGATGCCGAGGATGGTGAGGATGGTGTCGCCCACCGAGCCGACGAGGTTCTTGCGCACCCAGGCGATAGCGCCGCGCTCGCCGAGCGGCGCCGGCTCGGCCAGCGCCATCTCGGTGCGCACCCAGGATGTATCGTGTTCCTGCATGGCCCTACCTCTCCACCAGCGCCATCCTGGCGTTGACTACGTTCATGACCGCGGAGGTCACGAGGCTCAGCACCAGATAGGCGATCATCATGATCGCCACACCCTCGACCGCCTGCCCTGTCTGGTTGAGTACGGTGCCGGCGGTGGCGGTGAGGTCCGGATAGCCGATGGCGATCGCAAGCGAGGAGTTCTTGGTCAGGTTGAGATACTGGCTGGTCAGCGGCGGGATAACGATGCGCATCGCCTGCGGCACCACCACCAGCCGCAGAATCGGACCGGAGCGCAAACCGAGGGCGCCCGCTGCCTCGGTCTGGCCCTTGCTGACGCCCCTGATGCCGGCGCGCACGATCTCGGCGATGAAAGCCGCCGTATAGCAGGATAGCGCCATGTAGAGCGACAGGAATTCCGGCTTGAGCAGGAACCCGCCTGTCAGGTTGAAGGTCGACTGCTTCGGGAAATCGAAGGCGAGCGGCATTCCGGCTAACAGGAAGGCGAGCACCGGAAGGCCGACGATCAGCGCGACCGAAGTCCAGAACACCGGGAACTGCTGGCCGGTCGCCATTTGCCGCTGACGCGCCCGGTGGGCGACGAACCAGGCCATGGCCAGCGCCAGGACAAAGGCGACGGCGACCAGCCAGGAGCCCTCGCCCCAGACGGCGCGCGGGAAATAGAACCCGCGCTGGTTGAGGAAGGTGCCGAACGGCAGATGGATGCTCTCGCGCGGCGGCGGCAGGACGGCCAGCACGCCGGAATACCAGAAGAAGATGACCAGCAGCGGCGGGATGTTGCGGAACACTTCGACATAGACGGTGAAGATCTTGCGGATCAGCCAGTTATTCGACAGGCGGCCGATGCCGACGATGAAGCCGATGATGGTCGCGGTGACGATGCCGGCGCCCGCGATGATGATTGTGTTGAGCAAACCGACCACCAGGGCGCGGCCGTAGGTCGAATCGGAAGTGTAGGCGATCGGCGTGTCCGAGATGTCGAAACCGGCCCGGCCCCTCAGGAACTGAAAGCCGGATGCGATGTGCAGGCGCTGCAGATTGTCGATGACGTTGTGGACGATCCACCAGATCGAGCCGAACAGCAAGACGATGACCAGCGTCTGAAAGAAGAGACTGCGTATTTTCGGGTCATTGACGAAGGAGCCGCGACTCGGCCCCTCGCGAAGGATTTCCTGCGAAGCCATGGACCGTCCTCTGAAAAGAGAAACCGGGAGGCAGACGATCTGCCCCCCGGATCACATTTCGATCAGCGGATCGGCGGAGCGTATTGCAGGCCGCCCTTGGTCCACAGCGCGTTGATGCCGCGCGCGATCTTGAGCGGGCTGCCGGAGCCGACGTTGCGGTCGAACATTTCGCCGTAATTGCCCACGGCCTTGACGATGTTGACGACCCAGTCGTTGGAGACGCCGAGATCGGTGCCGATCTTGGTGTCGGCCTCCTGGCCGAGGATGCGCTTGATCTCGGGGTTGTCCGAGTTCTTCATCTCGTCGACATTGGCCTTGGTGATGCCGTACTCCTCGGCGTTGATCAGCGCAAACAGCGTCCACTTGACGATGTGGTACCATTGGTCGTCGCCCTGGCGCACGGCCGGACCGAGCGGCTCCTTGGAGATGATCTCGGGCAGCACGACATGATCGGCCGGCGAGCCCAGCGTCAGGCGGATGCCGTAGAGGCCCGACTGGTCGGTGGTGTAGACGTCGCAGCGGCCGGCGTCATAGGCGGCGTTGACCTCTTCCAGCTTCTCGAACACGACGGGGTTGTACTCCATCTTGTTCGCCTTGAAGTAGTCGGCGAGGTTGAGCTCGGTCGTGGTGCCGGTCTGCACGCAGACGGCGGCGCCCGAAAGCTGCAGCGCCGAGTTCACGCCCGGCAGCTTCTTGGCGTTGATCATGAAGCCCTGGCCGTCATAGTAGGTGGTGCCGACGAAGTTCAGGCCGAGCGCGGTGTCGCGGTTGATCGTCCAGGTCGTGTTGCGCGACAGGATGTCGACCTCGCCCGACTGCAGCGCGGTGAAGCGTTCCTTGGCGCTGAGCGGGGTGAACTTGACCTTGGTGGCGTCGCCGAAGACGGCGGCCGCGACGGCGCGGCAGAAGTCGGCGTCGATACCCTGCCATTCCCCCTTGTCGTCCGGCGCCGAGAAGCCGGCGAGGCCGGTCGAGACGCCACACTGGATGAAGCCCTTCTGCTTCACGGTATCCAGCGTGCCGGCCGAGGCTGCCGACGCCATAAACCCGAGCGCGGCGGCGCCGAGAATGCCGATTGCAATGTGTTTCATGACCCACAGACCCTTTTCTGCTTTACAGGCGCCCCTGCTTCCCAGGCAGCCCTGATCCTTTTTTGTGTGAATGCAGCTCCCACTTCGGCCCCACTCCCGGACCCGCACCGTTACCGATGCACTGCCTCCCATTCACGAAACGCATCGAAGGCGATTATTCCTGTGAGGTCAAGGGAAATGACCGAATTGCGACACGTTTGAAAACCGATTGCCGCAAATGCCCGAATTGCAGCCAAAAGCGCCGCGAATTGGTCAAGAGATGCAAGCGGAACCGGCAAGTCGGGCGTCGCGCAAAGTTTGAACGTTACGTGAACTCCTGCCGGTTACTACTGTCGTCGCAAAAAGAAGGACTGGCATGATTCATGGGCACAGGAAGGTGCCTCAAACCGGCTTCGGCGCATCTTCGCAGGAGGCGTGCAACAGGCTCAAACGACAAGCCGGCAATCTTCTATTTGGCCCATCCAAACACCGCCGCTTGGCGCGTTGGCAGCAGTTGCACGCCCAGTGCCGTCGCTTTATGGCTGGCCTCCTGACACATTACGACAGGCGACGAACCATGGCGACAAACGGCAGCGATATCGGCATCAACACGCGGCTTGCCCACTCCGGCAACAAGCCGCGCGACTATTTCGGATTCGTCAATCCGCCGGTCGTGCACGCCTCGACGGTGCTCTATCCCGACGCCGCGACGATGGCCAACCGCGGCCAGAAATACACTTATGGCACGCGCGGCACGCCGACCATGGATGCGCTCACGCTCGCCGTCGATGCGCTTGAAGGCTCGGCCGGCACGATCGCGGTGCCGTCGGGCCTTGCGGCGGTGACGATCCCCCTGCTCACCTTCGTTTCGGCCGGCGACCATCTGCTGATCGTCGATTCGGTCTACCACCCGACGCGGAACTTCGCCGACACCATGCTGAAACGCCTCGGCGTCGAGATCGAATATTACGATCCGCGCATCGGCGCCGGCATCGCGGCGCTGATCAAGCCCAACACCAAGGTGGTGTTCACGGAATCGCCGGGATCGAACACCTATGAGGTGCAGGACATTCCCGCGATCGTCCAGGCGGCGCATGCGGCGAACGCCATCGTCATGATGGACAACACCTGGGCGACACCGCTCTATTTCAAGCCGCTCGATCATGGCGTCGACATCTCGATCCATGCGGCGACAAAATATCCGGCCGGTCATTCGGACGTGCTGCTCGGCACGGTATCGGCCAACGAAGCCTGCTGGAAGCAGCTCTATGAAGGCTTCTGCACGCTGGGCTGCTGTTCCGGGCCGGACGACGTCTACCAGGTGCTGCGCGGCCTGCGCACCATGGGAGTGCGGCTCGAGCATCACCAGAAGAGCGCGCTCGAGATCGCGCGCTGGCTGGAGGAACAGCCGGGCGTGGCTGAGGTGCTGCATCCGGCGCTGCCGAGCCACCCTGACCATGCGCTGTGGAAGCGCGACTTCTGCGGCTCGAGCGGGATCTTTTCGATCGTGCTGAAGGGCGGCGGGCAGAAACAGCAGCACGCCTTCCTCGACGCGCTGACCATCTTCGGCCTCGGCTATTCCTGGGGCGGCTATGAGAGCCTTGCCGTGCCGGTCTTCCTCGGCGACCGCACCGTCGCCAAGGGCCCTTACGCCGGCCCGCTGATTCGCCTGCAGATCGGGTTGGAAGACGTCGAGGACCTCAAGGCCGATATCCAGCGCGGGCTCAAAGCGGCAGCCGAAGCCTGAGCGATGGGTCGAGCGCTTGCCAATCCGATTCCGCAAACGCCCGTAACGCCTTGGCGCAATTGAGAAAGCAGAGGCCGCTTGCGGCATGCCGCACGCGCCTCGCCGGGCAATAATATTTTCCCCGGCCGCGAATATGCGGATTGGTTTGGCTTCCAAATCCGTGGCTTCGGCGGCATTGCGGCACCCGCAAAATCACCCACTCTTCCCAGGGCCCGCCATGGCGTTCCGCCTCTTCGTTCCAATCCTTGCCGGCGCGACGCTGCGCGAACGGCTCACCGCCTGCATCGGTGCCACCATCGGCATCGCGCTGACCGGCGTGATCAGCGGGCTCGCCATGGGCAGCGGCCCGCATGTGGCGATGCTGGTGGCGCCGATGGGCGCCTCGGCCGTGCTTCTGTTTGCCGTGCCGTCGAGCCCGCTGGCGCAGCCCTGGTCGATCATCGGCGGCAACACGATTTCGGCGCTGGTCGGCGTGACGGTGGCGCATTTCGTGCACAACCCGGTGATCGCCTCCGGCCTCGCGGTGGCGCTCGCCATTGCCGCCATGTCGTTCACGCGCTCGCTGCACCCGCCGGGCGGTGCCGCGGCGCTCACCGGCGTGCTTGGCGGACCAGCCGTGACCGCCGCCGGCTTCCTGTTTCCCTTCGTGCCGGTGGCGCTGAACTCGATCATCCTGGTGACGCTCGGCTTGCTGTTCCACAAGCTGTCGCGGCGCAACTACCCGCATGTGCATCAGCCCGCCGCCAACAGCCACGGCACCACCGACCGGCCCCCGACCGAGCGCGTCGGCTTCCGGCCGGAGGATGTCGATGCCGCGCTTGCCGCGCTCGACGAGACCTTCGACATCGACCGCGACGACATCGAGCGGCTGCTGCGCCGGGTCGAGCTGCAGGCGATGGTGCGCGCGCACCGCAGCCTGCTCTGCCAGGACATCATGTCCCGCGACGTGATCTCGGTGCCGGAGAATGCCAGCGCCGACGACGCGCGAAAACAGCTGCTCGACCACAATATCCGCACCTTGCCGGTGGTGGATGGCGAGGCAAAGCTGGTCGGCGCCGTCGGCCTGCGCGAGCTGACCAGGCCAACGGATACGGTGAAAGGCGTGATGTCGAAAGCCGGCACCGCCTCGCCCGACACGCCGGCGATGAGCCTGCTGCCGGTGCTGACGGACGGGCACAGCCACGCCGTGGTGATCGTCGATGCCGGGCGGCAAATTCTCGGCCTGATCACGCAGACCGAACTTCTCGCCGCCGCGGCGCGCGTGCAGGCTGCAGACAGGCCGCAGCTGAAAGCTGTAGCATAGCGCCCGACTGGGTCCGGAAAGTCCGGGAACCTTTTGCCGGCTGGCGCATCCAATCTTAAAGCGCGTCGCGTTGAAACGGTGTCGGGCGACGCGCTTTAAGTCTTTGTTTGATGCATGTCGTTCTCCCAAAACCGCTGCGCACTTTTGGGCGACATGCATTAGGATGAAACGCCTGTCCGGAGATCGGGACACGATGAGGAAGTCCGCAATAGAGGCCGCCGCGATTTCGGCGGCTGAGGCCGGCGACATGGCGCTGGTGCGCCGCGCGCTTGCACGGGAAGCGGATGCCTTCCGCGCAATCGTCAAGTCGCACAACCAGCGGCTCTACCGCATCGCGCGCGGCGTGGTGCGCAACGACGCCGAGGCCGAGGACATCGTGCAGGAGGCCTATATGCGCGCCTTCGCCAGCCTCGACAGCTTCCGCGGCGATGCCTCTTTGTCGACCTGGCTGTCGCGCATCACGATCAACGAGGCGCTCGGCCGGCTGCGCAAGCGAAAGCGTGTCGTGGCCATGCCGGAGAACCCGGAGGCGCAGATCATTCGCTTTCCCCTGAACCCAAGTGACGATCCGGAGCGGACGATGGCGCAGCGGCAGATCCTCGGCCTGGTCGAACGGGCGACCGACAGCCTTCCCGATGTCTATCGCACCGTTTTCGTCGCCCGCGTCATCGAGGGCTTGAGCATCGAGGAGACGGCCGAGGTGCTCGGCATCCGGCCGGAGACGGTCAAGACCAGGCTGCACCGCGCTCGCGCGCTGGTGCGCAAGGCGCTGGATGACGAGATCGGCCCGGTGCTGCTCGACGCCTTCCCCTTCGCCGGGCGGCGGTGCGACAGGCTGACGGCGGCGGTGATGAAGAGGCTGGGGTTCGGCGATTGAGTTCGTCATCCTCGGGCGTAGCGGGAGCGAAGCGACGCGGCGCAGACCCCAGGATCCATGCCGTTACATGGACGTATTGCGACGGTGCAGAATTCTGCTCCGCTGCACTTTTCGCGCGAGGTCACGGCATGGAT
>NZ_JAVIIW010000054.1:0-43747 GCF_033977205.1 Mesorhizobium album
ACGCCTGGCGATAGGTCGGGAAGCCGAACAGGCCGAGGAAGGTGTAGCCGGAGGCCTTCATCAGCTTGTTGTGCTGGGCGACCAAAAGGTTTTCGAGCAGCGTCATGCCTGGGAACAGGCGGACGTTCTGGAAGGTGCGCGCCACCTTGGCGCGCGCCGGGATCTCGTGGTTGGGCAGGCGCTCGAGGAGATAGGTCGAGCTGTTGCGCTTGTTGAGCGTGATCATGCCTTCGGTCGGTTTGTAGAAGCCGGTGATGCAGTTGAACACCGTCGTCTTGCCGGCGCCGTTCGGGCCGATCAGCGCGGTGATCTCGCCGCGCCTGGCCTGGAAGGACAGGTCGCCGATGGCGACCAGGCCGCCGAACTTCATCGACAGGTGCTCGACCTGCAGGATGATATCGCGCACGGAGCCTTGCATATCCATCAGCCGTGGCCCTCCTTGGCAAAAGAGCTCGAGTGCCCGCGAACGCGGCAAGCGCCGCACCTACGATGACGTGATGGAGATAGTGCGGTCGACATCGACGCCAAGCAGCGCCACCCGTCACAGGGCTGCCTCCGGCTGCGCGACGCACACCACATCTTCGCGCGGCACTGCCATCCAAGGCCAGTTGTGACGGCGGTTACATGGCCACGCGCGGCGGACGAGCCCTGCCGCCGGCTTGTGCCGCAACGGCCTGCGCCCGTTCGCTTGCAAACATCGTGAGGTCCCATTCCGATCGGCGTTCGTCGTACCGCAGAATGTAGAGTGCGCCATCGCTGCCCTTGACCTTGCAGTAGCGGTAATCGGCACCGAACCATTGGTCGACCATCTCGACGACATCCACCTGAACCCGGTTGAGGCAGAACCTCCGGGGCACCTCGATGTCGCGGTCTTGCCGGGTTTCGACTTTGAGTCGCATACGCGCCTCCGCGCCTCACAGACACCGACCCTCTTTAAAGTAGGCGCTTGCCTGATCACTTGCCACCCTGACCTGATCGTGCGGGCGGACGCCCCTATGCGTGTCAGGACAACCGCGTGCCATGACGAGACGATTACAGCACCTGTTCGAGGAATGCCTTCGTCCGCGCCTCCCGCGGGCGGTCCAATATTTCCTGCGGCGAGCCGTGCTCCACGATGACGCCTTGATCGGTGAAATAGATGCGGTTGGCGATCTCGCGCGCGAAACCCATCTCGTGGGTGACCAGGATACACGTCATCCCTTCGCGTGCCAGTTCGCGTATGGTGACGAGCACCTCCTTGACGGTCTCGGGGTCAAGCACCGCCGTCACCTCGTCGAACAGCATCAAATCCGGGCGCATGGCGAGCGAGCGCGCAATGGCGACACGCTGCTGCTGGCCCCCCGACAATTCTCCCGGATAGGTGTCTTCCTTCCCTTCGAGGCGGACCTTCCTGATGAGCGCCCGTGTGCGCAATCGCACGCTGATGCCCGCGGAAGTGACCTGTCGTGACGTCCCGGCGAAAGATCACGGCATGCCTGCGATCGCAGGCGAGACAATTGCCGGCACTGTCGAAGGCGATGCCGAGCAGAAAGCCATCCGTAGCCGACGCGCAAAATTGCGATCCTCGCCGCAGCCCGGCAATCTCAAGCCAGCCCGAACCGCTCGACGGCCCGCATGATGCCGCGCAGTTCGGCGAGGCCCTTCAGCCGGCCGATCAGCGAGTAACCGGGATTGATCCTGGTCTTGCCGATATCGTCGGCGAGCAGATGTCCGTGGTCCGGCCGCATCGGAATGCGCCAGTCGGCGCGGCCTTCCTTCCGACGGCGCGCCTCCTCCTGCATTAGAGCGAGGACGACATGCGCCATGTCAGTGCCGCCCTCGAGATGCTCGGCTTCATGGAAGGAGCCATCCTCCTCGATGGTGACGTTGCGCAGGTGGACGAAATGGATGCGGCCGGCGAACTCCTTGACCATGGCGACGATGTCGTTGTCGGCGCGCGTGCCGTAAGAGCCGGTGCAGAAGGTCAGGCCGTTGGCAGGGCTGTCGACGGCATCGAGGATGAAGCGCGCATCCTCGGCCGTCGAAACGATGCGCGGCAAGCCATAGAGCGAGAAGGGCGGATCGTCGGGATGGATGCACATGCGCACCCCTTCCTGTTCGGACACCGGGATGATCTCGCGCAGGAACCAGGCGAGGTTGTCGCGCAATTCCTGCGGCCCGATTGCGTCGTATTCGGCCAAGGCCTCGCGAAAACTGTCGCGGTCGTAACTGCGCTCGGTGGCGGGCAGGCCGGCGATCAGGTTGCGCTCGATCCTGTCGATCTTCTCCTCGCCGAGCTCCTTCAGCCGCGTTTCCGCTTCGGCGATGCGGGCCGACGTGTAGCCGGCTTCGGCGTTCGTGCGCTTCAGCACGAACAGGTCGTAAGCCGCGAAATCGATGGCGTCGAAGCGCAGCGCATAACCCGTCGTCGGAAGGCGGTACGCCAGATCCGTGCGGGTCCAGTCGACCACGGGCATGAAATTGTAGCAGATCGTCGCGATGCCGGCCTTGGCCAGCGCGCGGATGGTGTCCTTGTAGAAGCCGACATAACGGAGCCGTTCAGGCGAGCCGATCTTGATCGAATTGTGGACGGGAATGCTCTCGACGACCGACCATGTCAGCCCCGCCGCCTCGATGACCCGCTTGCGCTCCAGGATGTTTTCCAGCGGCCAGGCGCGCCCGTCATAGATGGCGTGCAGGGCAGAGACGACGCCGGTCGCACCCGCCTGCTTGACGTGATCGAGTGTCACCGGATCGTCCGGACCATACCAACGCCAGCATTGTTCCATTGCCGCTTTCCTTTTCGAGAGAGAGCGGCAACTTATTGTTGGACCACAATGGGAGTCAAATTAAAAATTGCGGCACTCGCCGACGCTGTCGGCCTGGAAAAACTCGACAAGAGGCCGAAGTCGGTTGTTTTCCTCAAATCTTACGATATGTTGGTCCAACAATTCGGAAGGAACGTCATTGGAAAACGCTCAGGCCGTGCGCGACAATGCCGCCCGCCGCCGCGCCGGCGGCAGGTCCGCGGTCGACGCCGCGGCGGGGCGGATCCTCGACCTCATCCGCGCGCGGCAATTGAATGTCGGCGACGTGCTGCCGACGGAGCGCGAGCTCAGCGAAATCACCGGCGCCAGCCGCAACACGGTGCGCGAGGCGCTGCGCACCATCCGCACCTATGGGCTGATCGAACCCAAACCCCGCGTCGGCGCCGTCCTGGCCGACGGGCAGAGCATCGCTATCCAGAATTTCTTCGCCGCGCACATGGATGTCTCGCGCTCGTCCTTCGCCGACATCCAGGGTTTTAGGCGCATCATCGAAGTCGGCATCGGCGACCACATCGTGCTCAATGCCACGAGCGAACAGATCGAGGCGCTCGACGCGATCAACGCCCGGATCCTCGAGAGCTGCTCGATCGAGGAGGCAGCCGAGAATGATTTCAATTTCCACATGGCGCTGATCGGACTGGCCGACAACCGCATGCTGACGGATATCTATTCCTTCCTTTCCCCGGTGATCTTGCGGATCATGACCATCGGCAAGGAAATGCGGCCGGTGCTGGCCGACACCCGCGCCGCGCATGGCGAGATCATCGCAGCACTCCGCGCACGCGACAGGCTGGCCTATGCCTACCTGATGAGCCGCCATCTCGATTTCGCCCTGCGATTCCTGCCGGAAGAGCCGGCTTCCGCCACGTGACTGAAGGAGTTTCCGCGATGAAGGATTTCAACGGCAAGGTGGCCCTGGTGACCGGGACGACCGGAATTGGCCTCGCAACCGCCAGGCGCCTTGCGGCAGGCGGTGCCGCGATCATAGCCTGCGGCATCGACCGCGCGGCCAATGCGGCGATGAGAGCGGAACTGGAAAGCTCCGAAGCCGGCGTGCTTGTCATGGACACCGACGTGTCCGTTTCCGACCAGGTCCGCGACGCCGTCGCGGCCGGCGTCGACCGCTTCGGCGGCCTCGATGTCATCGTCAATTCGGCGGCGGTCCATCCCTATGGAACCACCACGACGACCGACTGGGAAACCTGGAACCGGACGATGACGGTCAATGTCGGTTCGATCTACCTGACGGCGCATTTCGGCATCCCCGAAATGATCAAGCGCGGCGGCGGCGCCATCGTCAACGTCGCCTCGGTGCAGGGGTTCGCCTGTCAGCAGAACGTCGCCGCCTATGCCACGACCAAGGGCGCCATCCATACGCTGACGCGTTCGCTGGCGCTCGACTATGCTGCGGCCGGCATCCGGGTCAATTCGGTCAGCCCGGGCTCGATCCGCACGCCGATCCTGGAGAAGGCCGCGCGTGGCGAAAACGGCAGCGACGCCGATGTCGAGGAAGCCTACAGACGCTTCGGCGCGGCGCATCCGCTTGGCCGCATCGGCGAACCGGAGGAAGTGGCGGAGCTCATCGCCTTTCTGTGCTCGTCGAAAGCGAGCTTCTGCACCGGCGCGGATTACAAAATAGACGGCGGCCTGACCGCGGGCATTGGCGTGAAGTAGACATGAAGATCGGTCTTCGCCTTTGAAGCAGGCTTCTGTTTACTGGCGAACGCCCTATTTCATGATCCACGTGCCGGCCTATATCCGGTGGAGGATCTGGCAGCGATTGGCCAACGACGCCTTTGGGCGGCAGGCGGCGGAGTCATTCTGCTTCGTCCCGCGAAAGTCAGCCGGTGTCCGCATGACTTCGGCACCGGCCATCGCTGCCGGGTGAAATGCATTTTTGCGAGCCTTGGGCCGATGGCGGATTTCATTTGCTTGGTTATCCCCCATCGATAGGGCAAACTGCCCGCCGGGCTTTCAGGAGGAGAAATGAGAGCACGCGCAGCGACGGTCGGAGACCTCGAGGATGTTTTCCGCGACCTGTCCAAACGAATGTCGGACGAGTACCTGGCGGCCGGCAAGGACAGTAAGGCCGCTTACGACAATCTGATGATGAACCTGAAGGAAGGCCGGGCGCATGCGCTGGTCGAAGGCGACAAGGCCGTCGCCATCATCGCCTGGCATGAGCACGCCGACGCGGCCGACACCCTGTTTGCCGCGCAGGAGGACTTCTTCAGGGCGGCCACCGTCCGCTTCTGCAAGCGCCATATCCGCCACATCCAGGCACTCGCCGGCAACCTTCCCGTACACTCGCGCAGCTGGCTCCATGGACCCGACGTCGCGAGATGGTTCCGGATCATCGGCTATGTCGAGCGAGGCCGAGAGAACGGCGCCACCCTGTTCGAGCTGCCGCCCTCTGCCAACGGCTGAGCAGCGCTGACAGGGCGTGTCCGGATTGCCGGCGGGGCTTCTCCCGCGACAGCCGCGCCCCGAGCCACCCAACGCTTCGCTGTCTTCTTTTCACAAGCCGAACCAGCGCGACCGTCGGCTCGAACCGAATTTATCCTTGTCGGCGCGCAGCGCCACCGAGGGCTCGTAATAGTTGCCGGTCGGCGCGGGGCCCGAAAAGAAATCGACCTCGACCTTGCCGATGCGGCCGCCGCCGAATTCGATGTAGCAGGTCCCGAAGCCGTCATAGAGCGTGCCGCTGCCGCTCCTGCGCAGCTTTGCGACGAGCGCGCTGGCGACGGCGCGCGCGGCACCCTCGGCAAACACGCCGGCCTTGGGCGTGCCGGTATTGGCGCCGTCGCCGACGGCGTAGACGTTCTCATACTTCGTTTCGAGCGTGCGCGGATTGACCGGGATCCAGCCGTTCTCCGCCATGCCGCTTTCCAGCACCACCGGCGGGACACGGTGCTTGGGAACGCCGAGAAAGAGATCGAAGGGCATCTCCGTGCCGTCGTCGAGCACCGCGATGTTGCGTGCGTTGTCGACAGAGGCGACACGACGGCTCGGGATGAACCTGATATCGCGCTCGGCGAAGGCGGCAAGCAATGCCCTCGATGTGTCGGGCGATGGCGGTACCGGACTGCCGAGCGGCAGTACCAGCGATATCTCGCAGACCTCGCGCACACCCTGTCGCGCCAGATAATCATGCAGCATCAGCACGCATTCGCTTGGTGCCGGCGGGCATTTGTAGGGTGCGCCGCAGACGCCGACCATCGCCTTGCCGTTCTTGAAAGTGGGAAGCACGTCGCGAAGCCGCTCCGCGCCGGCAACCGAATAGAACTCATTGGTTCCCGACAGCCCAGGCGTGGCGTCGAAATCATATTCGGCGCCAAGCGCCACGATCAGGTAGTCGGCATCGTAGACGCCGTCATCGGTGGTGACCCGGCGCCTTTCCGGGTCTATCGCGGTGACGGTGCGCTTCAGCAGGCGCACGCCCGGCTTGGCGTAGCTGTTGTACGGCAGGCGCACCGCCTCCGGCGCCTTCAAGCCGAACATTACGTCGAGCTTCGAAAAGCCGAATACGAAGGCGTCGCTTTTGTCGATGAGCGTGACGTCGATGCCGTCGCCCATCGCCTCGGACAGCAGCGTCGTCAGTTCCAGGCCGCCAAAGCCTGCCCCGAGGATGACGATGCGCGGTTTGTTTGCAGTGCTCATCTTGGTTCCCCACGTCTTGGCGCCATGCTGAGGCGCCGGATTGAATTCGCTCATTGCTTTGCATTGGCGGCGAGGACGCGTCTCTCCCTGCCCTCGCCGCCGATGCCCGCCACCCAAGCCTGCCTGTCAGGTCAGCACAGGCTGCGGCACGATGCGGATGTAAGGCTTCGGTTCCTTCCAGCCCTGCGGATAGAGCTGCTTGGCCTCATCGTTCGACACCGAACCCGCGATGATGACGTCTTCGCCGGGCTGCCAGTTGACCGGCGTCGCAAGGCGGTGCTTGGCCGTCAATTGCAGGGAGTCCACCACGCGCAGCACCTCGTCGAAGTTGCGGCCCGTCGTCATCGGGTAGGATATGACGAGCTTTATCTTCTTGTCCGGGCCAATGACGTAGACATTGCGCACCGTCTGGTTATCGGCGGCGGTGCGGCCATCGGCACTGTTGCCTGCCGAAGCCGGCAGCATGTCGTAGAGCTGCGAGATGGCGAGCGTCGGGTCGCCGATCATCGGGAAGTTCGGTGCGATCCCTTGCGTCTCGGCGATGTCCTTGGCCCAGCCGGCATGCTTCTCGACCGGGTCGACGGACAAGCCGATGACCTTGACGCCGCGCTTGTCGAACTCGGGCTTGAGATGCGCCATGTAGCCGAGCTCGGTGGTGCAGACTGGCGTGTAGTCCTTAGGATGCGAGAACAGGATGCCCCAGTCCTTGCCGAGCCATTCGTGGAAGGACATCGGGCCTTCAGTCGTCTCGGCGGTGAAGTCGGGAGCAACGTCTGCGATACGGAGTGACATGTTTGCGTTCCTTTCCGGTTGGAATTAGATTGCAAGGGCATATTAGGAAATCTGTGTTCCGCCAGCGTTCCCCGGCGTCCCCAGGCTGGTGACGGCGTCCGACCTTGCTCCCGATGGTGCGTTCATGCGCGTTTCGATCCATCTGCTCGGCCGCTTCGCCGTCAGTGTCGATGGCCGGCCGATCCCGGCGGCCGACTGGCGGCGGGACCGCGCCGCGGCGCTCATCAAGCTGCTTGCGCTCAAGCCCGGCCATCGCATCCACCGCGAACAGGCGATGGAGATTTTCTGGCCCGACGCCGACCCTGAGGCTGCAGCCACCAGCCTGCGCAAGGCCATCTACTTCGCCCGCCGCACGCTCGGCATCCACGAGCTGATCGAGGTCAGCAACGATATCGTCGCGCTTGCGCCCAACGCCGAACTCGAGATCGATGCCGAAAGCTTCGAGACGGCCGCTAAGGCTGCGCTGCGCGACAGCGACAAAAACGCCTACGAGCGCGCCGCCGATCTCTATGGCGGCAGCCTGCTGCCAGACGACATTTTCGTCGAATGGCTCGACGCGCCGCGCGCGCAGCTGCACCAGCGCTACAGCGACCTGTTGCGCGCCGGCGAGCTGTGGCAGCGGCTGATCGCGCTCGATCCGGCCGACGAGCAGGCACAATGCGCGCTGATGCAGGCCGCACTCGATGCGGGCAACCGGGTCGAGGCGATCCGCCAGTTCAACCAGCTGCGCGGCAATCTGCATGCCGAGCTCGGCGTCGGGCCGAGTGCCGCGACCATCGCGCTTTACGAAAAGGCGCTGGCGCTTTCCGGCGCCGATACGGTCAGCCCCACCGAGCGCGTCCGCACGTCGCTTGCCTGGGGCCTGGTGCACCTGCAAAGTGGCGAGTTCGACAAAGCGAGCGAGATCGCCAGGCAGACGCGCGACCTCGCGCTCGGAGCCGACCTGCCGCGCGAGGTCGGCGAGGCGAGCGCGCTTCTGGGCATCGCCTCGATGATGCGCGCCGAGTGGCCGAAGCTGTTCCGCTCCGAGTTCATCGAATGGGTCCGCGCAAGGCCGGCCTTCGTGCAGCATGTCTTCGATGGTCACCTCTGCCTGTCCGAGTTCTGCCTGTGCAGCGCCAAGGGCCATGCCGAAGTGGCGGGGCTGGCGCGGGAGCTGCTCACAGTGGCCGAGGAAGCGGCTTCAAGCGCCGGCCGCGGGCTCGCCTGCCTGCTGCTCGGCGAGGCGGCCCTGTTTTCGGGAGAGCTCGACGAGGCCGAGCGCTTCCTCACCGAGGCCGAGCGGCTGCTGCTCGAGGCGGACGCGGTCGCCGGCCGTGTGTTGGCCATCGAGCGGCTGGCCGAGATCGCGCTGGAGCGCGGGCAGAAGTGGCGCGCCAGCCGGCTCATCCAGCGCGGCCTCGCCGATGCCGAGCGTTCCTGGCTGTCGCCGCATCTCATCATGCGCATGCAGGCGCTCGCCGTGCGGGCGGCATCGACGCCCAAGATGGTGGCGGAAGAGATCCTCGCCGGCGACCGGCTGCTCACTCCCGGCGCCTGCCAGCCCTGCTCGATGGCGCTGCGCACCGCGTCGGCAATCGCTCTTGCCGAAGCGGGCGAGCTCGAACAGGTCGAGCGCCGCCTCAACGAGGCCGAGCGCATCGCGGGCATGTGGCATGGCGGGCCATGGGCGGCCGCACTTTGGGAAGCGCGCGGCGTACAACGGCGGGCGCAGAAGAAGGAGGTTCGAGCGCTCGCAGCCTTCGAGGAGGCAGCCGGCCGCTACGAGGAGCTCGGCCGGCCGCGCGACCAGGCCAGATGCTTGGCTCGAATGGGAAACCACGCCTGATCTTGCGCCTGAGGGCGATTGGCGGGATGGTATGGAAGGCAGCCGGGGGCGCTGGCAGGCCGGATATGCATGGCTGCTGGAAAACGAGATGTTGCGCGCTTGCCTGGCTTTTGTCGCCCTTGTCGCCCTGGTGGGGCCAACGGAAGCAGGCGAGCGACTGCATCATCTGCTTGACAACTCCGGTCTGACGGCCGCCTATTTTGCTGAGTCCGACCTTGTGACCGCCTATGCGACCGGAATGGCCCGCTACCGTCTTCAGCTCATGGCGCGTACCGGCACGGCCAACCTCGCCGCCCCTCTCGAACCCTCGGCCTTGCGGCCGGAGTTTCGCCAGCGGACGTGGCGCTCGGCCGACGGCAGCCTTCTGCAGGGCTTCGCCGGCAAGGGCGGCTTCCGGCTGACGGTCGGGAACTGCCTTGCCCGCATCTGCCTCGCAAGCGAATGCAGCGAGGCCGGCTGGCCGGTCTATGCCTGCAGCGACGGGCGCAAACGCAAGATGTCGGTCAAGAGCTTCGCGACGGCGACCTTCGACGGCGTCGCTTACCGGCGGCTGAGCTCGCCGCCGGAACCATGACTTCGTCGCGATCAGGCCGCCCTGCTCGCGCCTGCAAAGGCCGGCATCCTACTTCACCCGAAATGCTGCCTGCACCGCGCAGGTGACCGTCACCGGCAGGATCGACATGTGGTTCTCGCCGGCATGCAATCTTTTGCGGGGGCCGCATCATCAAGGGCAGCCTCAATTTGAAGTTCTAAAAAGCAATTCCAGGCATGATGCGCAGCGGCCTCCGTTCGGAATCGCGTAGATGCAATCGCGCTGCCACGATTTGAGGCGTCGCTTGCACGACCCTTGCCATGCATGGCATCTGCGCGGGAATGACACGCAAGCCCATCCCCGCGCGGCGAGAATCCAAGCAAGGCGGCTCGGCCGCAAAAGTCAGCCTCAACAGGGCGCTGTCGAAGCTCGGGCAGTGCTCGCGCAAGCAGGCCGAGCTGCTGATCGCCGAGGGGCGCGTGCGCGTGGCGGGCAAGGTCGCCCGCGACCCGGCGCTGCGCATCGATCTCGACCGCGACCGCGTCACCGTCGACGGCGAGCGCGTCGTCGCCGAGCGCAAGGTCTACCTGATGCTCAACAAGCCGCGCGGGCTGGTGGCCACCCGCGACGATCCCCAAGGACGCGGCACGGTCTATGACTGCCTTGCCGATCTCGACCTACCCTTCGTGTCTCCGGTCGGCCGCCTCGACAAGGCGAGCGAAGGCCTGCTCTTGATGACCAACGATACGCGCTGGGCGAACGGCTTGCTCGATCCAGCCTCGCATGTCGCCAAGACCTATCATGTGCAGATCGCTTCCGCGCCCAACGAAGCGATGCTCGAGCGGTTTCGCGCAGGCGCCATCGTCGATGGCGAATTGCTGACGGCAAGCTCGATCGAACTCTTGCGCAGCGGCGGGCGCACGGCGTGGCTGGAGATCGTGCTCGACGAGGGCCGCAACCGCCAGATCCGCCGCCTGCTCGGCGCTTTCGACATCGAGGTGCTCCGGCTGGTGCGGGTAGCGATCGGCGCCTTGCAGCTCGGAGATCTGGCGAAAGGCAAGGCCCGGCACCTGACAGCCGAGGAATTGGCGATGCTGGCAGCCTAAGGCGCGAGGCATTCCCCCTCACCCGGATTGCCAGCCGAATTGCAAGGGCAATTCGGCGCAATGCGACCTCTCCCCGATGGAGAGAGGAACTCGTCAGCGCGGACGCCAGCCTCTTCTCCCCTCGGGGAGAAGGTGGCCGCGAAGCGGCCGGATGAGGGGGGAGGCCGCGATCGCTACTTCTGGTTCCACCTGCGGATGACCGGCTCGGTCAGGTCGTGCTCATAGCCGAGGACGCTGAGGCTCGCGGTGTCGAGCACGAGATACGTGCCGCCTTCCGGCGGCAGGCCGACCCAGCGTGCCGCAAGCACGCGCAGGAAATGCGCGCTTGAAAATATCAGCACATTGCCGGCGACAGCGCGAAGTCCGGCGATGATCGCGTCGGCCCTGGCGCCGACATCGGCGGCCGTCTCGCCATTTGGACAGCCGTCGCGAAACAGCCGCCAGCCGGGGCGCCCGGCAAGGATGTCATTGCTCGTCATGCCTTCATAGGCGCCGTAATCCCATTCCTGCAGATCCGGCTTCTTCACCACGTGCTCGCCGAAGCCTGCGAGCCGGCAGGTGTCGAAGGCGCGCTGCGATGGGCTCGACCAGACCGCCTGGAAGGTCAGGCCCGTGAGGCGGTCCACAATCCCGCGCGCGGCTTCTTCGCCCTTTGCGGTCAGCGGGATATCGGTGCGGCCGGTATGCCTGCCCGAAGCGCTCCATCCCGTCTCGCCGTGACGGACAAGGTAGATTTCGGGAAACGCGCTGCTCATTCGCCGACCCTCACGCTTGAATGCGCCGCCGACAAGGATGCCGGCCGGCGCCACCCTATGCGGCGGCCGGCAAAATGAACAGGCCGCGGCGGAGCCACGGCCTGTCCAGGCTCGGGAGGATGCTAACGGGTCAGGCTGGCTGCAGGCCAGACAGCGACAAGTCTGCCTCTTCCGGCAATTGGCCGGCCATGGCGGCGGCGAATTGCTTCTGGTCGAGCTCGCCTTCCCAGCGCGCCACGACGATGGTCGCGACAGCGTTGCCGACGAAGTTGGTGAGCGCGCGGCATTCCGACATGAAGCGGTCGACGCCGAGGATCAGCGCCATGCCGGCGACCGGCACCGAGGGCACGACCGAGAGTGTGGCGGCAAGCGTGATGAAGCCGGCGCCGGTGATGCCGGCAGCGCCCTTGGAGCTCAGCATGGCAACCAGCAAAAGCAGGATCTGGTCGCCGAAGGTGAGCGGCGTGTCGGTCGCCTGGGCGATGAAAAGTGCTGCCAGCGTCATGTAGATGTTGGTGCCGTCGAGGTTGAAGGAATAGCCGGTCGGGATGACCAGCCCGACCACCGAGCGGTTGCAGCCGGCGCGCTCCATCTTGGCCATCAGGCCGGGAAGCGCTGCCTCCGACGATGACGTGCCAAGGACCAGGAGCAGTTCTTCCTTGATGTAGCGGATCAGCGCCAGGATGGAGAAGCCGTTCCACCATGCGACCGCGCCCAGCACGACCAGCACGAAGAGCAGCGACGTGAGATAGAAGGTGCCGATCAGCATGGCGAGGTTAGCGATCGTGCCGATGCCGTATTTGCCGACGGTAAACGCCATGGCGCCGAAGGCACCAATCGGAGCCGCCTTCATCAGGATGGCGACGAGGCGGAAGATCGGCGCGGTCAGCGCCTGCAGGAAATCGACCACCGGGCGGCCGCGCTCGCCGACAAGCGCCAGCGCCACGCCGAACAGCACCGAGAAGAACAGCACCTGCAGGATATCGCCCTGGGCGAAGGCGCCGGTGATGGTGTCGGGGATGATGTTCATCAGGAAGCCGACGATCGTCGTGTCATGCGCCTTGTCGGTGAAGGTCGAGACCTTCGAGGCGTCGAGCGTCGCAGGATTGACATGCATGCCGGCGCCAGGCTGAATGACGTTGGAGACGACCAGGCCGACGACGAGCGCCAATGTCGAGAAGACGAGGAAATAGATCATCGCCTTGCCGGCGACGCGGCCGACCTTGTGCAGGTCCGAGACGCCGGCGATGCCGGTGGCGACGGTGAGGAAGATCACCGGCGCGATCACCATCTTGACCAGCTTGATGAAGGCATCACCAAGCGGCTTCAGCGAGGCGCCGATATCGGGATAGAAATGGCCGAGCAGGATGCCGGCGGCGATCGCCGCCAGGACCTGCACGTAAAGATGCCGGTAAAAGGGAATTTTGCCGCGCGGTTCCGCGGCGGCGATTGCCGTCTGCATAATGTCCTCCGTTCAGCCCCGATCGAGAAGCTCGACCTCCCAGGGCAGTTGACCTCCACAGCCTCGCGGCTGCTGCGGATGCATTTGCAACGGACGTGCCAGATTCGGCGAAACCCACCTTTCCATTGATTTTCAACGGGTTTTCGATCCAACAACGCGTATCGTCAGGATCGACAGTGCGGCAATCCGCATAAGTCGAATTGTGCTTTGTGCGAAATCATGCACAAATGCGGCATGCTGCAACGCCCCGCCGCTGCCCTGCCGCCCGAACTGCTTGCGGGTCGCGCGCGCCGTGCCTGGCTGCTGTTTGCCGCGGTGGCGCTGCTCATCGTGCTCGCGGCGCTCTATGGCGCCGGCCTCTACGGGCGTACGACCGAGATCGAGGCGCTCACCACGCAAGGGCGCACCGACGCCAATCTCAAGGTCGCGCTACTGCGCGCGGTGCTGGAAAATCCGCGCGCGCTGCCGCTGCTTCTGTCCGAGGACCAGCAGGTGCATGACGCGCTGACTGTGCGCAGCCCCGCTGCGATCGACGTGCTCAACCGCAAGCTCGAAGGGCTGGTCTCCGGCACCAAGGCCTCGGTGCTCTACGTCACCGGCACGGACGGCTTTGCGATCGCTTCTAGCAACTGGCGCGAGCCGGTGAGCTTCGTCGGCAACGACTATGGTTTTCGCGCCTATTTCTCCGGCGCCATGCAGTCCGGCACCGCCGAGTATTTCGCGCTCGGCAACACCAGCAAGCGTCCGGGTCTCTACATCTCGCGCCGCGTCGGCACCGCCGCGGCGCCGCTCGGCGTCGTCGTGGTCAAGATGGAATTCGACCAGCTCGAGTCCGACTGGCACGAAGCAAACCGCCCGGCCTATGTCAGCGACGAGCATGGCGTGGTGCTGGTCACCAGTGTGCCCTCCTGGCGCTTCATGACGACCGCGCCGCTTGGCCAGCCGGTGCTTGCCGGCATCCGCGCCAGCCACCAGTTCGGCGGCGCGCCGCTGGTGCCGTTGCCGATCACCAAGCCGCAAACGCTCAGCGCCGATGTCGCGCTGGTCCATGCCATCACGCCCGGCGGCAGCGATGCGGAATATCTGCGGCTGTCGACGGCCGTGCCCTCCACACCGTGGCGGCTCGACTATCTCGTCCCCGCGGAAGCGCCGATCGCCTCGGCCCAGCGCGAAATGCGGCTGTTGGCACTCGGCGTCCTTGTCCCGCTCATTGCTCTCGCCGGCTTTCTCCTTTGGCGCCGGCAATCCGCGCAGATGCGGATCGCCGCCGAGCAGGCGGCGCGCGCAGAGCTCGAACGCCGCGTCGTCGAGCGCACGCAGGATCTCAGCCTGGCGCGCGACCGCCTGCAGGCCGAGATCGCCGATCACCGCAGCACCGAGGCGAGACTCCAGGTCATGCAGCAGGAGCTGGTGCAGGCCAACCGCCTTGCGACCCTCGGACAGGTCGCAGCCGGCGTCGCGCATGAGATCAACCAGCCGGTGGCGACGATCCGCGCCTATGCCGACAATGCGCGCGTCTTCCTGGAGCGCAAGCAGTCGGCACCGGCGGAAGAGAATCTCGGCGCCATTGCGGCGCTTACCGAGCGCATCGGAACCATCACCGAGGAACTGAAAGCCTTCGCCCGCAAGGGCCGTACCGCCGCCGAGCCGGTCGAACTGCGCGGCGTCATCGAGGGCGCGGTCGTATTGCTCAGAAGCCGTTTCGCCGGCCGGCTCGACGCGCTGGCGATCACACTGCCGCCACCGACGCTCAAAGTGATGGGCAACCGGCTGCGGCTGGAGCAGGTGCTGATCAACCTGTTCCAGAACGCGCTGGAAGCGCTGGAAGGCCGCGACGATGCACGGGTCGAAGTGTCCGCTTCAGAAACGTCCGGCGACGTGGCGCTCCTGGTGTCGGACAACGGGCCGGGCATTCCGCCCGCGATCCTGAAATCGCTGTTCACACCGTTCAACACGTCTAAGGACAGGGGGCTTGGGCTCGGCCTTGTCATCTCGAAAGATATCGTCGCCGATTATGGCGGCCGCATCGACGTGGCAAGCAGCGGCAACGGCACCCGCTTCACCATCCATCTCTCGAAGGCTGGCCCGACATGACGAACGGCAATCCGGTCATCCTGATCGATGACGACAGCGACCTGCTCAAGGCGACAAGACAGACGCTGGAGCTCGCCGGCTTTGCTGTGTCTGCTTTTGCCTCGGCAAGCGAAGCACTTGCCGGCCTCGATGCCGGCTTTGCCGGCGTCGTGGTGTCGGATATCCGCATGCCCGAAATGGATGGCCTGCAGCTGTTCGACCACGTGGTCGATCTCGATCCGGACATTCCCGTCATCCTCATCACCGGGCATGGCGACATCGCGATGGCGGTCAAGGCGATCAAGGATGGCGCCTATGACTTCATCACCAAGCCTTTTGCCTCCGACCGGCTGGCCCAGAGCGTGTGGCGGGCGGCGGAAAAGCGCCGTTTGGTGATGGAGAACCGCGCCCTGCGCGAGGCGGCCGAGCAGGCGCAGGAAGGGCTGCCGCTGATCGGCCAGACGCCGGCGATGGAGCGGCTGCGCCGCACGCTGAGACAAATCGCCGACACCGATGTCGATGTGCTGGTGACCGGCGAGACCGGCTCCGGCAAGGAGGTGGTCGCGAACCTGCTGCACCGCTGGAGCCGCCGCGCCAAGGGCAATTTCGTCGCGCTCAACTGCGGCACGCTGCCGGAAACCGTGATCGAGAGCGAATTGTTCGGCCACGAGGCCGGCGCCTTCACCGGCGCGCAGAAGAAGCGGATCGGCCGCATCGAGCATTCGAGCGGCGGCACGCTGTTCCTCGACGAGATCGAAAGCATGCCGCCTTCGACGCAGGTGCAGATGCTGCGCGTATTGGAAATGCGCGAGGTGACGCCGCTCGGCACCAACGAAATCCGGCCGGTCGACCTGCGCGTCGTTGCCGCCGCCAAGGTCGATCTCGGAGACGCGAGCCAGCGCGGGGCTTTCCGCGAGGACCTTTATTACCGGCTCAATGTGGTGACGCTCTCGATCCCGCCGCTGCGCGAGCGCCGGGACGACGTGCCGCTCTTGTTCGGCTATTTCGCCGAGCGCGCCGCCGCCCGCTTCCACCGCGCCGTGCCCGCAGCGCCCGCCGCCGTGCAGCGCCATCTGAGAGAGCATGACTGGCCGGGCAATGTGCGCGAGCTCGCGCATTTCGCCGAGCGCTTCGTGCTCGGACTGGAGGAGATCGGTGGCAGCCCCTCCCCTCAGCCGACAGATTCGGACGCCTCCCTGCCCTTGCCGGAACGGCTGGAGCGCTATGAGGCCGAGATCATCCGCGAGACACTTGGTCGCAACGACGGCGACGTCCGCCGCACGATCGAGGCGCTAGGAATTCCACGCAAGACCTTCTACGACAAGCTGCAGCGGCACGGCATCGTGCGCAGCGATTTTTCCAGATAGATCAAACCGGTGGAACCGCCGCGCAGCCTCGGCCGTTGAGGCTCGCCGGAAACCGTGGCACACCGTGGCACGTCGGCACCAGCCCGGGGGCGAACGCATAGCCGCGATGGCGTTGCCGGTTGCGCTCGGCAAGCGTTGATGGTTTGTTGCCGCCCTGCGGAGAACGAATGATGCGCGAATCCCTCAGTCAAGACGAATACGGCTCGGCCAACCCGTACGATCCGGACGACCTGCCCAATCTCAATGCGATGGGGCCGGCGATGGGCGCGGGCAATGATTTCGAGAAATACGCGGTTGCCGTCATCATCGTGTTCGGCGCGCTGATCATCGGCGGCCTGATGGCCGCATCCATGTCGTTCGGCCATCGCAACGGCTTCCTGTTCGCGCTCGGCGGTGCCACCTCCGCCTGGATTTCGGGCAATGCGCTGCTGCTTGATCGGCCGCGCATCTACGCATTGTTCGTCGCCATCGCCGCCGTGATGCTGATCGCATCCACCATTACGCTGGTGATTTGAGTTTATTCTCTGAGCATGATCTTTTCCGAATAGCGGTTTCCACTTTTCGGAATCATGCTCTAATACCCCAGCGCTTCGCCGGACGCGGCGCGGCTGTCGATGGCGCCGTTGTAGCTGGCGCCGCCGCCCTTTTCGATTTCCGGCAGGCTCTTCCCGCCGACCAGGATGCCGGCCGCCTGGCCCCAGGTCTGGTCGCCGAGATCGAGGTGATAGCCCATGCCGGCGAGCAGCCTTTCGGTGTCGGGCGAAAGCCCGAACGGCTCGACATAGACGGTGTCCGGCAGCCATTGATGGTGGATGCGCGGCGCGTCGATCGCCTCCTGGATGTTCATGCGATGGTCGATGACGTTCACGATCGCTTCCAGGGTGATGGTGATGATGCGCGAACCGCCCGGGCTGCCGATGACCATGAACGGCTTGCCGTCCCTGGTTACGATCGTAGGGCTCATCGAGGATAAAGGCGTCTTCTTCGGCTGGATGGCGTTGGCCTCGCCCTGGACCAGGCCGTAGAGGTTGGGCACGCCGGGCTTCTGGGTGAAATCGTCCATCTCGTTGTTGAGCAGGATGCCGGTGCCGCCGGCGACGACGCCGGCGCCGAAGGAGCCGTTCAGCGTATAGGTGACCGCGACCGCATTGCCGTCCTTGTCGATGATCGAATAGTGGGTTGTCTCTTTCGACTCGCCAAAACCCTTCGGCATCAGCTCCTTCGAGACGCCGGCGCGGAACGGGTCGATCTTTTCGCGGATGTCCTTGGCATAGCCCTTGTCGAGCAGCTTCGAGACCGGATTGTCGACGAAATCCGGATCGCCGAGCGCCGAGTTGCGGTCGACATAGGCATGGCGCATGGCTTCCACCATGACATGGACCGTCTCGGCCGACCCTGCGCCGAGATAGGAGAGCGGGTAGCCTTCCAGGATGTTGAGGATCTCGCAGATGATGAGACCGCCCGAGCTCGGCGGCGGCGAGGAAATGATCTCGTAGCCGCGATAGGAACAGGTCACGGGCTTCAGCTCGCGCACCGCATATTGCTCGAAATCGGCGTTGGCGAGGATGCCGCCCTTGGCGCCGCTTGCCTTGACGATTTCATCGGCAATCGGCCCCTTGTAGAAGGCGTCAGGTCCTTTTTCCGAGATCGCCGAAAGCGAGGCGGCAAGGTCCGGCTGAACCAGCTTCTCGCCAACGCCATAGGGTTTGCCGTCGGGCTTCAGGAAGGCCGCGGCTGCGGCCGGGTCCTTGGCCAGCCGCGCGGCGCCGCCCGCGAAGGAGGCAGCGTCACCCTGGTTGAGGACGAAGCCGTCCTTGGCGTAAGCGATTGCCGGCGCCATCAGCTCCTGTCTTGAGAGCGTGCCGTATTTCTCGCGCGCCATCTCGAAACCGGCGACGGAGCCCGGCACGCCGACGGCGAGATAGCCGTCGAGGCTGGTGCCCTTGATCGGCTTGGCGTCCTTGTCGAGATACATGGTCTTGGTCGCCGCAAGCGGCGCGCGCTCGCGGAAATCGATGAAGGTCGAGCGGCCGTCCTTCAGCCGGATGGTCATGAAGCCGCCGCCGCCGATATTGCCGGCGGTCGGATAGACGACGGCGAGCGCATAGCCGACGGCGACCGCGGCATCGACGGCGTTGCCGCCCTTCTTCAGCACGTCCACGCCGACTTCGGTAGCGAGATGCTGGGCGGTCACCACCATGCCGTGCTCGCCCTTGGCGGGCGCCGGCGAGGCGGCGAAGACAACGGCCGATGGCGTAAAGGCAAAGGTGAGGGAAAGGCTGACGGCGATCAGCGTCCGGCGGGTGAGATGCATGGCGAGGACTCTCCGGGGCGTGGGGACGCTTAGGAAAGACCGTTGGGGGGAGTTAGTCCAATAACAATTGAAGAAGCGTTGGGCTGCCCCCTCACCCGGATTGCCAACCGAATTGCGAAGAGCAATTCGGGGCAATCCGACCTCTCCCCGAGGGGAGAGGAGCTCGTCAGCGGCGACGCCAACCTCTTCTCCCCTCGGGGAGAAGGTGGCCGCGAAGCGGCCGGATGAGGGGGCTTGGCTCGGCCTTAAACAATCCCGCCGCCACCGCCGGCAACGGCCGGCCGTTCCGCCGCCACTTTCGCCCGGTAGCCGGCTTCCCGATACGCCGCTACCGGATCGATGGCGCCGCCGGTCCTCAGCCGCGCCATCGCAAGGATCGGCTCGACATCGGTGCGGTAGGCGCTTTTAAGCGTCTGCGTCGCCATCAGCGCGTCATTCTCTTCCTGAAAACCTTCCAGCGCCTTGCGGTCGACCAGCAGCGCCTGCGCATAGGCTCGCTGCACCTCGACGGCCGACAGCATCAGGCTTTCGATCGGATCGGTGACGTTGTGGCTCTGGTCGAGCATATGCGCAGGGTTGAAACCCTTGGCACCTGAAAGCTCGGCATCGACCAGTTCGTTGAAGACCAGAAACAGCCGGTAAGGATCGATCGAGCCGGCATCGAGGTCGTCGTCACCATATTTGGAATCGTTGAAGTGGAAGCCGCCGAGCTTGCCGAACTGGATCAGCCGCGACACGATCATCTCGATGTTGACGTTGGGCGCGTGATGGCCGAGGTCGACAAGGCAATAGGCCTTGTCGCCGAGCTCCTTGGCGATAATGTAGTTGGTGCCCCAGTCCTGCACGACCGTCGAATAGAAAGCCGGTTCGTACATCTTGTGCTCGGTGAACAGCCGCCAGTCGGCCGGCAGGCCGGCATAGATTTCGCGCATCGCGTCGAGATAGCGCTCGAAGGCTTTTGCGAAATTGACCTGGCCGGGGAAGTTCGAGCCGTCGCCGATCCACACCGTCAGCGCCTTTGAGCCCAGCGTCTTGCCGATCTCGATGCATTCGAGATTGTGCTCGACCGCCTGGCGGCGCGTACCGGCAT
Organism: Mesorhizobium album; assembly: GCF_033977205.1. Lineage (NCBI taxonomy): Bacteria > Pseudomonadati > Pseudomonadota > Alphaproteobacteria > Hyphomicrobiales > Phyllobacteriaceae > Mesorhizobium > Mesorhizobium album. The sequence goes on from NZ_JAVIIW010000054.1 coordinate 19,787, forward strand.
CGGCATGCGACAGCGAGCCGAACTTGTAGGAGAGCTTTTGGTCCTTGGCGTCGGAGAAGGTGTTGGAGTTCATGGCGTCGAATCCGAGGCCGAAACGGGAGGCGGCCTGCTTCAGCCGGTTCGGATCGGCCTTGTCCCACGGGATGTGGAGCGAGACCGTCGGCGTCGCCCGCGTCAGCTGGCTGATGACGGCGCAGTCCTCGATCTTGTCGAAAATGTCGCGCGGCTCGCCGGGACCGGGGAAGCGGGCAAAGCGCGTGCCGCCGGTGCCAACACCCCAGGACGGGATCGCGACGCCGAATTTCTCGACCTTGTCGCGAATGGCATCGATGGCGATGCCACGCCGGTCGAGGCGCTCGCCGAGCGAGGCGTAGTCGCGCTCCAGATCGGCTTTGCGCGCGGCGTTGTGGCTAGAGACGAGCTCGGCTGAGATGATCTGTTCAGACATTGTATCCTCCCCAATATTCGTCGGCGCTACCCCTCATCCGCCTACCGGCACCTTCTCCCCGTATAGAGACGGGGAGAAGGAAGAAGCTCCTGCGTCGGCGCCCTCTCCCCGTTCTTCACGGGGAGAGGATAAGGGTGAGGGCAGCGCCGCCGTCGATAGTTTACCGCGTAAAGCTCTGCGCGTTGCCGGCGTCGACGTTGATGATGTTGCCGGTCGACTTGGCCGACATGTCCGAGGCGAAGAAATAGATCGCTTCGGCAATGTCCTCCGGGAAGACCGAGCGCTTCAGCATCGAGCGAGACCGGTAATGCTCCTCGAGATCGTCGGTCGACATCTTGTAGGCGGCGGCGCGCTGCTCCTTCCATTCGCCGCTCCAGATCTTGGAGCCGCGCAGCACAGCGTCGGGATTGACGACGTTGACCCTGATCTGCGCCTCCGCGCCTTCCAGCGCGAGGCAGCGCGCGAGATGGATTTCGGCTGCCTTGGCCGTGCAATAGGCGGCGGCATTGGGCGAGGCGGCGAGGCCGTTCTTGGAAGCGACGAAGACGACATTGCCGCCGATCTTCTGCGCGCGGAACAGCCGGAAGGCCTCGCGCGAGACGAGGAAATAACCGGTGGACAGGATGTCCATGTTCTTGTTCCACAGCGCCAGCGTCGTCTCCTCGATCGGCGCCGAGGAGGCCAGACCGGCATTGGAAACCAGGATGTCGATGCCGCCGAATTCGACCGAAGTCTCGGCAAAGCCTGCTGCAACCTGGTCTTCGGATGTCACGTCGATCCGCACCGGGCGGACGAAGTCCTTGCCATAGGCTTTCGAAAGCTCCTCATTGGCAGCGGCGAGCGCGGCCTCGTCGATATCGGCGACCACGACGCAGGCGCCTTCGCGCAGCAGCCGGTTGGCGGTGGCGCGGCCGATGCCGCCCGCGCCGCCGGTGACCAGCGCGATCTGGCCGGCCAGCGCCTTCGGCTTTGGCAAGCGCTGGAGCTTCGCTTCCTCGAGCTGCCAGTATTCGATGTCGAAGGCTTCCTGTGCGGGCAGACCGACATAGGACGAGACCGTCGAGGCGCCGCGCATGACATTGATGGCGTTGACATAGAACTCGCCGGAAATGCGGGCCGTCGCCTTGTCGCCGGCGAAGGTGAACATGCCGACGCCGGGCATCAGATAGACGACGGCATTGGGATCGCGAATGGCGGGCGAGTCCGCGTGCTTGCAGGCGTCATAGTAAGCCTGGTAGCCGACGCGGTATTCGGCGATGTCGTCGGCGAGGCGCGCGATGACGGCGTCGACATCCGGCTTTGCCGGATCGAACTCGATCACCAGCGGCCGGATCTTGGTGCGCAGGAAATGGTCGGGGCAGGAAGTGCCGAGCGCCGCCAGCGGCCTCAGGTCCCTGGAGTTGACGAATTCGAGCACCGCCGGCTGGTCGTCGAAATGGCCGAGCTTGTGGCTCTTCTCGGAGATCAGGCCGCGGATCCGCGGCATCAGCTTGGCGGCGATGGCACGACGGGCCGGCGCGTCGAGCGCCTTCACCACCTCGCCGCCGAAGATCGCCTTGCCCTGCGACTTGCGCTCGAACCAGTCGATCGCCTGGTTGATCACCGAAATCGTCGTCTCGTAGCATTCCTTCGGCGTGTCGCCCCAGGTGAACAGGCCGTGGCTTTCGAGCACGACGCCCTTGGCCTCCGGGTTTTCGAGGCAGAATTTCTCCAGCCATAGGCCGAGTTCGAAGCCCGGCCGCTTCCACGGCAGCCAGCCGATCGCGTCGCCGAAGACCTCCTTGGTGATCGCCTTCGAATCCTTGGCTGCGGCAATGGCGATGATAGCGTCGGGATGCATATGATCGACGCAAGGCTTCGGCACGAAGGCGTGCAGCGGCGTGTCGATCGAGGCCGCGCGCGGATTGAGGTTGAAGGTGCAGTGGGGCAGATAACCCACCATCTCGTCTTCGTGCTCGACACCGCGATAGAGGCCCTTCAAGGCGCGGAGCTTCTCCATGTAGAGGGTGGCAAAACCGTCGAGTTTGATCGAGGCGCTGTCGCCGCCGGAGCCCTTGACCCACAGCACCTCGACATCCTCGCCGGTCAGCGGGTCCTTCTGCCAGACCTTGGACGAGGTGTTGCCGCCGCCATAATTGGTGACGCGCTTGTCGGAACCCAGCGTGTTCGAGCGATAGACCAGAAGCTCGGGGCCGCTCATCCCCTCGGCCTTTGCATCGTCCCACAGATTGGCGAGGCGCGAGCCGGAGCGCTTGTCGAGCATAGGTATCCTCCCTTGGAGCGCGGACCGTGCGCTCCTCTTTCTCGCCGGGAATGTCTACGCAAGCGGCCCGCTTGTCAATCACAAACGATCAATATCGATCATATTGCATTGCACAATGAAATTATGTGATCGGAAATGATTGACACTGCGCGTTTTCTAGTGCCTGATGGACAGGCAGGGAGGAACCATGCACGAGAAAGAACGCCACAGGATCATTCTGTCCGCCGTCCAGGAAAAGCCTGTGGTGACGGTGCAGGAAATGGTCGAGCTGACGGACTCCTCCGAGGCGACGATCCGACGCGACATCGCGGCGCTGCATGTGCAGAAGCGCCTGCGCCGGGTGCGCGGCGGCGCCGAGGCGATCTCGCCGCCGCAGTTCATCGGCCTTGCCGGCCGGCCCTTCTCGGTCAACGAGACGCTGAACGCGGCGCAGAAGCGGGCGATTGCCCGCGAGGCGGTGAACCTCTGCAAAGACGGCGAGCCGATCATCATCAACGGCGGCACCACCACCTTCCAGATGGTGCATTTCCTGACCGGCCGCCGCATGCCGATCTTCACCAACTCCTTCCCGATCGCCGAGCATCTGCTCAAGCACTCGAAGAACACGGTGATGCTGTCGGGCGGCACGATCTACCGCGAGCAGAACATCATCCTGTCGCCCTTCGACAATGACGTGACGCGCAATTTCTATGCGCGGCGCATGTTCATGGGCGCACAGGGGCTCGGACCGCTCGGGCTGATGGAGGGCGATCCGCTCCTGATCCAGGCCGAGCAGAAGCTGATCGACCAGGCTGACGAGTTGGTGGTGCTGGTCGATTCCTCGAAATTCCGCATGCGCTCCAGCCTGATCCTGTGCGGGCTGTCGCGCATCGCCACCGTGATCACCGACGACGGCATCGAGGACCGCGAAGCCAAGATGCTGGAAACCGCGGGCGTAGCGCTGGTCGTCGCCCGCAAACAGTCAAGCGACAAGGAAGAATCTTCACTGCAGGCCTGAGGAGAACTCGCGCCCGCAGCGGCGATGGAATGCAACGCTCAAGGGAGGATATTCGATGAGCTTTTTGAAGAAACTGCTGGTCACGGCGGCCTTTTCCGCCGCCATGTTCGTGAATGCCGCCTATGCCGAGAACGTCAAGATCGCGCTGGTGGTGAAGTCGCTCGGCAACGGCTTCTTCGACGCCGCCAACAAGGGCGCCGAGGAAGCGGCCAAGGAACTGGGCGATGTCGACGTCATCTACACCGGCCCGACCAAGGCGACGGCGGAAGCGCAGATCGAGGTGATCAACTCGCTGATCGCGCAGAAGGTCAACGCGATCGCCGTTTCGGCCAATGACGCCGATGCGCTGGTGCCGGTGCTGAAGAAGGCGATGGATCGCGGCATCACCGTGATCTCGTGGGACTCGGGCGTCGCCAAGGAAGGCCGCCAGCTCCACCTCAACCCGTCCGACACCAACCTGATCGGCGAGACCATCATCAAGCTCGCCGCCGACTACCTGCCTGAAGGCGGCGACGTCGCCATCCTGTCGGCCTCCTCGACCGCGACCAACCAGAACTCCTGGATCGAGGCGGCCAAGAAGGTGCTGCCGGAGAAGTTCCCGAAGATCAAGCTGGTCGCCACCGTCTATGGCGATGACGATTCGGCCAAGAGCACCGACGAGGCCAAGGGCCTGCTGAAGTCCTATCCGAACCTCAAGGCGATCATCGCGCCGACCACGGTGGGTGTTGTCGCGGCTGCGCAGGTGGTGACCGACGAAGGCCTGATCGGCAAGGTCAACGTTACCGGTCTGGCGCTGCCGTCCGAGTTCAAGAAGTTCATCGACAACGGCGCCAGCCAGGCGGTGGCGCTGTGGAACCCGATCGACCTCGGCTACTCGGCGATCTACCTCGCCCATGATCTCGCGGTGAAGAAGGAAGAGGCCAAACCGGGCGCCACGCTGTCGATCGGCCGCGTCGGCAAGGTGACGCTCGACGACACCAACTCGGCTGCCATGGCTCCGCCCTTCCAGTTCGACAAGACCAACATCGAGAAGTTCTCCAAGATCTATTGATCCTGGGTGACTTCGAGCTCATGCGGCGGGACAATTGTCCCGCCGCATCTTCAAACGGACCTTACTTCAGGGCCTGATACGAATATGGACACGACAGCCCATCGCAAAGTGGAGACGGACCGGCCCGACCCTTCAAGCCCGGCCCAGAACGCCGCCCCGCGCCTGACTCTCTCCGGCATCTCCAAGAGTTTTCCCGGCGTGCGCGCGCTGCACAATGTCAGCCTGTCGCTCTATCCGGGGCAGGTCACGGCGCTGATCGGCGAGAACGGCGCCGGCAAGTCGACGCTGGTCAAGATCATGACCGGCATCTACCAGCCCGATTCAGGCGAAATCAGCATCGACGGCCAGGCGACGACGCTGCCCAGCGCCCATGCCGCCTTCGGCCACGGCATCACCGCCATCCACCAGGAGACGGTGCTGTTCGACGACCTGTCGGTCGCAGAAAACATCTTCCTCGGCCATGCGCCGCGCACCCGCTTCGGCACCATCGACTGGCGCACCATGCGCAAAAATGCGCGCGAAGTGCTGGAGACGATGCGCGCCGGCCATATCGACGCCGACACGCGGCTGAAGGACCTCGGCATCGCCAACAAGCATCTGGTGGCGGTGGCGCGCGCCATGTCGATCGATGCGCGCATCGTCATCATGGACGAGCCGACGGCGGCGCTCTCGATGAAGGAGATCGAGGAGCTTTTCCTGCTCATCGAATTCCTGAAGAGCGAGGGCAAGGCCGTGCTCTTCATCAGCCACAAGTTCGACGAGATCTACCGCATCGCCGACCGTTACACCGTCTTCCGCGACGGCGAGATGGTGGGCGAAGGCCTGCTCAAGGACACCGGCCAGAACGAGATCGTGCGCATGATGGTCGGCCGCAACGTCGACCACATTTTTCCGCAGCGCGAGCCGAAGATCGGCGCGCCGGTGCTTGTCGTGTCCGGCCTGTCGCATCCGACCGAGTTCGATGACATCGGCTTCGAATTGCGCAAGGGCGAGATCCTCGGCTTCTACGGCCTGGTCGGCGCCGGACGCAGTGAGGTTATGCAGGCGATCGCCGGCATCACCCGCACGAGCCGAGGCACCATCTTGCTCGACGGCCAAGCGATCACGCCGAAATCGGCGGCAGACTCGATCGAGGCCGGCATCGTCTACGTGCCGGAAGAGCGCGGCAAGCAGGGCGTGGTGATCGGCTTGCCGATCTTCCAGAACGTGTCCCTGCCTTCGCTGAAGCGCACCTCGAAATCCGGCATGCTGAGGCTCGCGGAAGAATTCTCGCTTGCCCGCTCCTATACCGAGCGGCTCGATCTGCGCGCCTCCTCGCTCAGCCAGGATGTCGGCACGCTTTCCGGCGGCAACCAGCAGAAGGTGGTCATCGCCAAATGGCTGGCGACGACGCCGAAGGTCATCATCCTCGACGAGCCGACCAAGGGCATCGACATCGGCTCCAAGGCCGCCGTGCACGGCTTCATGGCGGAGCTCGTCGCGCAAGGCCTTTCGGTGATCATGGTCTCGTCGGAACTACCGGAGATTCTCGGCATGTCGGACCGTGTCGTCGTCATGCGCGAAGGCCGCATCGCGGCCACTTACGACAACAAAGGCCTTGATGCCGAGACGCTGGTCCGGACAGCAGCGGGGATCGCGGCATGAAGAATTTTCTCAAATATCGCGAGATCTGGCTGCTTGCCGGCATCGCCGTGCTGATCGGCCTGATCTCGACCCGCTTCCCGGGCTTTGCCGATCCGGCCAATCTGCGCCAAGTGTTCAACGACACGTCGATCCTGATGATCCTGGCGCTCGGTCAGATGGTGGTGATCCTGACGCGCTCGATCGATCTTTCGATGGCGTCCAACCTCTGCTTCACCGGCATGGTGGTGGCGATGCTCAACGCCGCGCATCCGGCGATCCCAATCCCGGCGCTGATCGTCATCGCGCTCGCCGTCGGGCTGGTGCTCGGCGCCATCAACGGCTTCCTGGTGTGGCGGCTGAACATCCCCTCGATCGTGGTCACGCTCGGCACGCTCACCATCTATCGCGGCGCGACCTTCGTCGTTTCCGGCGGCGCCTGGGTCAATGCCGACCAGATGAGCCCGGACTTCATCAATTTCCAGCGCGCCGCCTTCCTCGGCCTGCCGGTGCTATCCTGGATCGCGCTTCTGGTCATCGCGCTGTTCTTCCTGGCGATGACGCGCACGGCGATCGGCCGCTCGATCTACGCCATCGGCGTCAACCCGACCGCGTCTGTCTATGCCGGCATCGATGTCGGCCGCACCAAGTTCATCGTCTTCTGCATCTCCGGCATGATCGGCGGGCTCGCCGGATACCTATGGATCTCGCGCTACGTGATCGCCTCGGTCGAGGTCGCCAACGGCTATGAGCTCAGCATCATCGCGGCTTGCGTGATCGGCGGCATATCGATTGCCGGCGGCATCGGCTCGGTCGGCGGCGCGGTGCTCGGCGCGCTGTTCCTCGGCATCATCTCCAACGCGCTGCCGGTCATCAACATCTCGCCCTTCTGGCAGATGGCGATCTCGGGCAGCGCCATCATCCTGGCCGTGGTGCTCAACGCGCGCGGCGAGCGCCGGCAAGGCCGCATCATCCTCAGAAAGGCGGAAGCGGCATGACCGATACCCCGCACCCACGCCACATCCCCGACCGGCTCGACAAGCCGCTCTCCTCCGCGATCTTCTCCTGGGAGGCGTTGCTCGTCGTCATCGCGGTTCTCATCTTCGCGATCAATAGCTTCGCCTCACCCTATTTCCTCGATCCGTGGTCGCTGTCGGACCTGACCTTCAACTTCACCGAAAAGGGCCTGATCGCGCTTGCGATGGCACTTCTGATCATCTCCGGCGAGATCGACCTATCGGTCGCCGCGATCGTCGCGCTCGCCTCGACGATGATGGGTATGGCCGTGCAGGCTGGCGCGGGAACGCCTTTGCTGGTAGCGATCGGCATCGCTGTCGGCCTCGGCTGCGGCGCCTTCAACGGGCTGCTGGTCACCCGGCTCGGCCTGCCGTCGATCGTCGTCACCATCGGCACGATGAGCCTGTTCCGCGGCATCGCCTTCATCATCCTCGGCGACCAGGCCTATAAAGGCTATCCGGGGAGTTTCGCCTTCTTCGGCCAGGGTTATGTGTGGTGGGTGGTGTCGTTCGAGCTGGCGCTGTTCCTTGTCGCGGCGCTCATCTACTGGTTCGTGCTGCATCGCACCAGCTTCGGGCGACGGGTCTTTGCCATTGGCAACAACCCGGTCGCCTGCCAGTTCTCCGGCGTGCGCGTCGATCGCATAAAATTCATCCTGTTCTGCCTGACCGGACTAATGTCCGGCATCGCCTCGGTGCTGATCACCTCGAGACTCGGCTCGACGAGGCCGTCGATCGCGCAGGGCTACGAGCTGGAGGCGATCACCATGGTGGTGCTTGGGGGTGTGTCGATCCTCGGCGGCGCGGGCAGCATCCTCGGCGTCGTGCTTGCCGCCTTCATCATGGGGCTGGTGACCTTCGGCCTCGGCCTGCTCAACGTTCCCGGCATCGTCATGTCAATCTTCATCGGCCTGCTGCTGATCATCGTGATCGCATTGCCCATCCTCTGGCGGCGGCTGCGCGAAGGACGCTTCGTCTGATGGAAAAATACGCCTTCAAGATGAAGCTCAATCCCGGCATGAAGGCCGAGTACAGGCGCCGCCACGACGAGATCTGGCCTGAACTGGTGGCGCTGCTGAAACAGGCCGGCATTTCCGACTATTCGATCCATCTCGACGAGGAGACCAATATCCTGTTCGGGGTGCTGTGGCGCCGCGACGACCATGGCATGGCGGACTTGCCCAGGCATCCGGTGATGCAGCGCTGGTGGGCGCATATGGCCGACGTGATGGAGACCAAGGCCGACAACGAGCCGGTGGCGGTGCCGCTGGAAACAATGTTCCATATGGCATGATCCGCCACGTCGCCGTCGTCGATATCGGCAAGACCAACGCCAAGCTGGCGCTGGTCGACCTGGAGCGCATGGCCGAGATTGCCGTGCGTCGCACGGCCAATGCCGTCGCTACGGACGGCCCCTACCCGCGTCACGATGTCGAGCGCCTGTGGGCCTTCATCCTCAATAGCCTCTGCGTCCTCCACCGCGAACAGCGCATCGACGCTATCTCCATCACGACGCATGGCGCCACAGCGGTGCTGGTCGATGCCGAAAGCAGGCTTGCGCTGCCGGTGATCGACTATGAGTTCGCAGGCATCGACGAGCTGGCGCAAGACTATGACGCCGTCCGCCCGCCTTTTGCCGAGACAGGGACGCCGCGCCTGCCGGCCGGCCTCAACATCGGCGCGCAGCTCTGCTGGCAGCAGAAGCGCTTTCCTGCCGAGTTCGCGCATGCCGCGGCGATCCTGATGTACCCGCAATACTGGGCGCTGCGACTGACCGGCGTCGCGGCCAACGAAGTGACATCGCTCGGCTGCCACACCGATCTGTGGAACCCGTGGCAGGCCGACTATTCTTCGCTGGTCGACAAGATGGGCTGGCGCCGGCTGATGGCGCCGGTGCGGCCGGCGAAAGACCGGCTCGGGCCGATCCTGCCGGCGATCGCGCGACAGACCGGTCTCGATCCGCAAACGCCGGTGTTCTGCGGCCTGCACGATTCCAATGCTTCGCTGCTGCCGCATCTGTTGTCCGATCGGCCGCCCTTCTCCGTCGTCTCGACCGGCACCTGGGTGGTGTCGATGGCGGTCGGCGGCCGGAAGGTCGAGCTCGACCCGGCGCGCGACACGCTGGTCAATGTCAATGCGCTCGGCGACCCAGTCCCTTCGGCGCGCTTCATGGGCGGGCGCGAGTTCTCTTTGCTGACCGACCGCCAACCGCAGGAGTGGACAGAGGCCGACGTCGCTGCTGTGCTTGCGCGACAGGTCTTGCTGCTGCCTTCCACTCAGCAGGGTTCCGGGCCGTTTCCGCATCGGGCTGCGCAGTGGCGCAACGCCGAAGCGTCAAGCCCCGGTCAGCGCTTCGCCACCGTTTCGTTCTATCTGGCGCTGATGACCGCGACCTGCCTCGAGCTGATCGGCGGCGACGGACCGACGACGGTCGAAGGACCCTTTGCGCAGAATCGGCTCTTCATCCGAATGCTGGCGGCCGCGACAGGCAGGCCGGTCATTGCGTCGCAGACGTCTACCGGGACCAGCATCGGCGCCGCCTTGCTGGCGTCGCGTGGCGCTACCGTTATGAGCAAGGGCGAGCGGACTGGAGCGCCAGCTGAGCGCGCTTGGAGCGATTATGCGCGGGCGTGGCAGCAGGCCGTAAAGCTCTAACCCGGGCCACCTAACTGGTTCAGCCGGCTGTCCCGTAGAGCAAACCCCTCGGATCGATCTCCGGTTTGCGGCCGGCAACGATGTCGGCGAGGAATTTTCCGGAGCCGCAGGCCATGGTCCAGCCGACATGGCCGTGGCCGGTGTCGAGGTAGAGGTTGCGGTATTTCGCTTGGCCGATGACCGGCACCGAGTTCGGCATCATCGGCCTCAAGCCGGCCCACAACACGGCCTTGTTCTCGTCGAAGGCGTCCGGGAAAAGGTCCTTGCCGGTCTCCAGGATGGTTCTGAAATCCCGTGGCTTGAAGCTGCGGTCGAAGCCGGTGAATTCCGCCGTCGAGGACATGCGCAAGCGATTGTTGCCAAGTCTCGAATAGCCGATCAGCCGGTCTTCGTCGGCGCCGCCCATTGTCGGCCCCTTGCCCTCGTCTTCCAGCGGGATGGTCGCGGTGTAGCCTTTCACCGGATACACCGGCAGGTCGATGCCGTAGCGGCGGCCGATGAGGCCGCTTTCCGGTCCCATGGAGATGACAACGGCGTCGCCCGTAAGCGGACCGGCCGAGGTCATGGCCGCGCGCACGTGATCGCCTTCGATATCGAGGCCCTGGACCGTCGTGCCAAACAGGAATCTGACGCCGAGCTTCTCTGCCGCATAGGCGGCAAGCTTGTCGACGAACTGCTTGGAATCGCCGGTCTGGTCGATCGGCGAATAGATGCCGCCGGCGATCTTGTCCTTCACGCCGGCGAGCCCGGGTTCCAGTTCGGCCAGCCGGTCGCGGCCGACAATCTCGATCGGCAGGCCGTGCTCGCCGAGATAGCGGTAATTGTCGGTGCCGGTGTCAAAACTCTTCTGCGAGCGGAAGAAGTAGAGGATGCCTTTCTTGCGCTCGTCGTAACGGATGCCGGTCGTTTCCGAGAGGGCATTGATGCAGTCGCGCGAATAGAGCGCGAGCCGGAGCTTGACGTTGGTGTTGGCGCGCAGCCGCGCCACCGTGCATTCGCGCAGGAACCGCAGGCTCCAGGCATAAAAATAGGGGTCGAGGCGCAGCCTGACCTTGATGCCGAGGTCGTGATTCCAGAGCCCGCGCAGGAAGGTCTTGAGCGCCGCCGGCGAGGCCCAAGCGGTGGCATCGCCCGGCGAGACCAGGCCGGCATTCGACTGGCTGGTGCCGCGCGCCGCCGCCTCATGGCGCTCGATGACCGTCACCTCATGGCCGTCGCTTGCCAGATAGTAGGCGGCCGCCGTGCCAACGACGCCGGCTCCGAGCACCAAAATCTTCATGCCACCCCTCTCAAGGATCGAACAGGGCGATGCGCCTGAGCGCACCGGTTTCAGGAAGCTTGAATAGCGCGTCCCGAAACGCCGGACGAGCCCCTGGCCCAACGGCTTGCTGTTTCTATTGCATGTCGGCCCAAAGCGCTCAGCGGTTTTGGGCGAACAGCATGCATAAAACATAAGTTTCAAACGCGCGCCCTGAAGCTGTATCAGCACGACGCGCTCTAACAGGTGCCGCCATTATCGCGAGGCATCATGGAGCGGGTAGCGGGAATCGAACCCGCGCGTTCAGCTTGGGAAGCTGACAAGCTACCATTACATCATACCCGCGCGCGCTCTCGTTAGCATGGCGGCGGTGCCTCAAGCAATCGGCTCCGGTTGCAAGATCTGGGTATGTTTCGACGTCCAAGGGTGCGCGCCGTAGTTCCGTCCGCGCGTGGCGGAAATCGGTGCTGCCACGGAAGACCGCTCTCCGGCTCGCCCGGAGCTAACGGCGCCGCACTGCTTGATGCCGGACAACCGAGTGCGTATTTCTGGGACCATCCTGCCCGAATCGGGGCAGCTCGAACCGGAGAATGGCCTTGTCCGCACTGACACGCTTCCTCGGCGATACGCCACTTAAGGTGCTCGTGAAGCTGCTGGTGGTTTCCTTTCTCGTCGGCCTCGTCATGCACGCCTTCGGCTGGACGCCGATGGACGTATTCTATGGCATCCGGCAGTTCTTCATCGACTTGTGGAACCTCGGTTTCCACGCCATCGATCGTTTCCTGGGCTACATCCTGCTCGGCGCCGCGATCGTCGTGCCGGCCTTCATCCTCATCAGGATCGCCAACTACAGGAAATAGCCCGGACAGCATCACGCATAGCCGGCTGCCGCCTCGAACAGGATGGCGTGGCGCTCGGCAAGCGCCGGCACGTCGGCTGAATAGCCACCGCCGATGACGCCGCACAGCGGAATGCCGCGAGCGCGGAAATGGCTGATCACCATCCCGTCGCGGACGCGCAGGCCGTCGTCGGTCAGCGCCAACCGGCCGAGCTTGTCCTCGGCATGGACGTCGACCCCGGCGTTGTAGAAGACGATATCCCAGCGCCTCCTTTCCGATAGTTCCGGCAGGATGTCACCGAGCCGATCGAGATAGGCCGCGTCGCCGGTGCCGTCGGGCAGGGCGACATCAAGATCCGAGGCGATCTTGCGCGCAGGGTAGTTGCGCTCGCCATGCATGGACAAGGTGAAGGCTCGGGGTTCGTCCTGAAGAATGTCCGCGGTGCCGTCGCCCTGATGCACGTCGAGATCGACGACCAGGATGTTGCGGGCGGCGCCTTCGGCAAGCAGCACCAGCGAAGCGACGGCAACGTCGTTGAAGGTGCAGAAGCCTGCACCCTGAGCGCGCCTGGCGTGATGGCTGCCGCCGGCGGCGTTGCAGGCAATACCGTGTTTCAGCGCCAGCCGCGCGGCCAGCACTGTGCCGGCGGTGGCAAGCTGAGCCCTGAGCGACACGCGCTGCCCGACCGGGAAGCCGATTTCGCGCTCGATCTTTTCAGGCACTTCGCAGGCGAGCACCTGGTCGACATAGTCGGCCGCATGCGCGAGCTTCAGCCACGCTGGCGGCGCCGGCTCCGGCATCGAAAGCGCTCGCGGCATGGCGAGCCCGCGGCGCCGCAAGGCCTCCATCAGGAGCGGATATTTGCTCATTGGAAAGCGGTGGTTGACGGCGAAGCCGGCGTCATAGTCGGAGTGGTGGACGATCTGCAAAGGCATGATGGGGGCGGCTAGTTCTTCCTGCACCAGTCTTCCTGCGCCAGTGTTTCTGCACCAGTCCGGGAATTCGGTTGGCCGCCAGTCGATGGCGATTGCGCGGCAGCGGCAAACTGCGGCACATCGGCTGTTCGATCAAGCCGCAACAATTAAGGCAGCGATCCTTGGACAAGGGTGCGACCCAGATCAACGCCAGATCCTTCATCGTCACCAACCGCTCGGTGCTGGCGATCGCGGTGCCGATGACGCTCGCCTATCTGACGACGCCGCTGCTCGGCCTCGTCGACACGGCGGTGGTCGGCCAGTTCGGCGACGCGGCCCTTCTCGGCGGCCTGGCCGCAGGCGCGCTGGTCTTCGATGTCGTCTTCACCACCTTCAATTTCCTGCGCTCCGGCACCACCGGGCTGGTTGCGCAGGCTTTCGGGCGCGGCGATGCGCTGGAGGAACAGGCGGTCCTCTGGCGGGCCGTGCTGATCGCGATCGTCGCCGGCGTGGTGCTTGCAGCGCTTGCGCCGCTCTTTGCGGTGGGCGGTCAGTGGTTCATGGGCGCCGAGCCGCGCGTCGGCGCCGCGATGTCGGTCTATATCCGCATCAGGCTGCTCGCCGCACCCTTCTCGCTCATCAACTACGCCATACTGGGCTACGTGCTGGGGCGCGGCGAAGGCGGGCTGGGCCTGATGCTGCAGGCGGTGCTCAACGGCGTCAACATCCTGCTCTGTTTCCTCCTCGGCCTCGAGCTCGGCTGGGGCGTCGCCGGCGTTGCCTGGGCGACCGTCACCGGTGAGTTCCTGGCCATGCTGCTCGGCCTTGCCATCGTGCTTGCGCGGTTCCGCAAGTTGGAGCGGCCGTCGCGCCGGCGCATCCTCGATCTGCCGGCCTACCGGCGCATGCTGTCGCTCAACCGTGACATCATGATCCGCTCCTTCTCGCTGCTTGCCGCCTTCGCGCTGTTCACCCGGCAGGGCGCGCAGTTCGGCACGGTGACGCTCGCCGCCAACGCCGTGCTGATGAACTTCTTCCTCGTCGCCGGTTATTTCCTCGACGGCTTCGCCACCGCCGCCGAGCAATTGGCCGGCCGCGCCATCGGCGCGCATGCGGCAACCCCCTTCCGCCAGGCCGTGCGGCTGACGCTGATCTGGGGCTTTGGCCTGGCGGCCGTCGCCAGTCTTGTTCTGCTGACGGCCGGGGCCAATCTGGTGGCGCTGGTGACGACCTCTGCGGATGTCCGCGCGGCCGCCGACGCCTATCTGCCCTGGGCCGCGTTCACGGCGCTGAGCGGTGTGCTGGCTTTCCAGATGGACGGTGTCTTCATCGGCGCCACCTGGTCGCGCGACATGCGCAACATGATGCTTCTGTCCTTCCTGGCCTTCACCGCCGCTTTGATCACGCTGGCGCCCGCCTTCGGCAACAACGGCCTGTGGGCCGCGCTGCATGTCTTCCTGCTGGTGCGCGGATTGAGCCTGTTCACCGTGCTGCGGCTGAGGGCGAGAACCGCTTTTAGCTGAGAGACTTCGAGACCCAACGCTCACAGGCCGTGTCGCGCAACTCGCCGATCGAGCCGAGGCGTTCCCTCTCAGCGAAACGGGCCATGCCGCCAATGATGCGCCCCGGCAATGCCGGACCGGCATAGATCATACCGGTATAAAGCTGGAGGAGGTCGGCGCCGGCGCGGATCTTCTCCAGCGCCGTCTCGGTGGAATTGACGCCGCCAACGCCAATGATCGCTATTTTTGGGCCAAGCAGCTTGCGCATGCGGGCGAGGACCGCGGTCGAGCGCTCGAACAGCGGCTTGCCAGAGAGTCCGCCGGCCTCGCCAGCCAGACTAGTTGTGCGCAATCCCGTGCGCGACAGCGTCGTGTTGGAAACGATCACGCCGTCGATCTTCTTTTCGGCAATCTCGGCGGCGATGTCCTCCAGCTCGGCTTCGACAAGATCCGGCGCGATCTTGAGGAAGACAGGCGGCTGCGCCGAGGCCGTGGCGCGCGCCGCCATCACGCGCGACAACAGCTCGCCGAGTTGCTCGCGCGCCTGCATGTTGCGCAGACCGGGCGTATTGGGCGAGGAGATGTTGACCGTCAGATAGGAGGCATAAGGCGCGAAGCGGGCAACGCCGCGCTCATAGTCGCCAATGCGGTCGGCGCTGTCCTTGTTGGCGCCGATATTGACGCCGACGATGCCTGAGCGCCCCCTGCGCGCCGCAAGCCGCTTTTCGGCGGCAGCGTGGCCCTCATTGTTGAAGCCCAGCCGGTTGATCACCGCTTCGTCGGCGGTCAGCCGGAAGATGCGCGGCTTTGGGTTGCCCGGCTGCGGCAGCGGCGTGATCGTGCCGACTTCGGCGAAGCCGAAGCCGAGCCTGAGCAGCGCGTCCGGCACCTCTGCGTTCTTGTCGTAGCCTGCGGCCATGCCGAGTGGGTTCGGGAAGTCGAGGCCGCAAAGTCTGACCTTGAGCCGTGCATCGCGCGGGGGAAGCGAGACGACCGGCAGGCCGCATCTCAGCGCCGCGATGGAGAGGCCATGCGCGGTTTCCGGATCGAATGAGAAAAGCAGTTTCTGGCCGATCCGGTCGAGCACGGTCATTCGTCCTCCAGCTTGGGAAATTCATGCCGGCCATCCGCCCCGAGCGGCAGCGGCTTGACCCAGAGAACGGCATCGAGGCCGAGCGGAGCGTAGAGGTGCGGGAACAGCGCGCCGCCGCGCGACACCTCGTATTTCAAGGCTTCGCCGAGCTTTGCTTCGTCGATCGCGATCAAAAGCAGGTCCGCCTGGCCGGCGAAATGCTTGCCCGCCGTCTCGCGCACTTGGGCAGCGGTGGAGAAATGGATGAAGCCGTCGGCAATGTCGATCGCCGCTCCTTTGAAGCGGCCGTTCTGTTCCGCCTCGCGCCAGAGCGCCTCAGGCGCGATCTTGTAGATAATCTGAGACATTGTCGCGCTATAGTCCGAACCGCAGACATGGGGAAGGCTCGACCGCGACTCGTCCCCATTTCAGGCGCAAACCTGTGATATTGTTGCTCAACGGCTCATGGAGGATAAACAACATGCGTCTGCAACACATCCTGATCCCGGCGGCGCTTTGCTCGCTGGTCGCGGCTTCCGCTTCTTCCGAAGAGACGGACCGCTACCAGCTCGAAAAGTCTGCCAACGGCTATGTCCGCATGGACACCAGGACCGGCGCCATGTCGATCTGCGAGGAGCGCACCGGCCAGTTGGTCTGCAAGATGGCGACCGACGAGCGCGCAGCCTTCCAGGAAGAGATCGACCGACTGCAGAGCTCGGTCAAGGCGCTGGATGAGCGCGTCGCCAAGCTCGAGAATACTCCCTCCGCCCGGCTCGAATCCAACCTGCCCAGCGAGGAGGACTTCAATAAGACGATGAACTACATGGAGCGCTTCTTCCGCCGCTTCATGGACATCGTCAAGGACATGGACAAGGAAAACGGCGACGGCAGCGCGAAGCCCGACCCGCAAAAGACCTGAATCGCTCTGGGGAAACTCGGGCGCGGCCTTTGCCGCTTGAAAACCGGCCGCGCCGCCGCATAATTATTCCGATCCCGCAAGAAGCACATAATCACCGATGGGATCCGGGGAGGAATATTTGCCGCCGGGCCACACTTTCGTCATTGCCGACGACCATCCGCTTTTTCGCGGCGCCTTGAAGGAGGCGCTTGCCGGGATCGGCGACGTAGCAGTCATCCACGAAGCCGGCGATTTCGAAAGCGCCAAGGCGCTGGTCATCGCCAATGAAGATATCGACATGGTGCTGCTAGACCTTTCGATGCCGGGCGCCAGCGGCCTGTCGGGCCTTATCTCGCTGCGCGGCATCCATCCGTCGGTGCCGCTGGTGGTAGTGTCGGCGCATGACGATCCGGTGACCATCCGCCGCGCGCTCGATCTCGGCGCTTCCGGCTTCATTTCCAAATCGGCAAGCATGGAAGAAATCCGCGATGCCGTGCAGGCGGTGCTTGCCGGTGACATTGCCGCGCCCGCCGGCATCGAGCTCGGCGTCGAGCGCGATCCGGAAATCTCGGACCTGATCAAGCGCCTGCAGGCGCTGACGCCGCAGCAGACGCGCGTGCTCGGCATGCTGGCGGAAGGCCTGCTCAATAAGCAGATCGCCTACGAGCTCGGCGTCTCTGAGGCCACCATCAAGGCGCATGTCTCGGCCATATTGCAGAAGCTCGGCGTCGACAGCCGCACCCAGGCGGTCATCCAGCTCTCCAAGATCGGCAACGACCCGCTGCAGCCGGTGGGCTAAAGCGCGTCGCGATCTTTCAGATTCGCTCCATGCGCTTTAGTTTTTTGATTTTACGCATGTCTTTGTCCCGAAACCGGTTCCCACTTTCGGGAGACATGCTTTAGAACTCAAAATTTCCCCTCCGTTGCCGGGCTTGTTCAGCCGAGCCGCATCGACAGTTCGACATCGTCGCCGAACGGCGTCGACATGTAGCCGCCCGCCGGCGAGCGCACCCGCTGCAGATATTCGGGCGAGAAGTCGGCATTGTCGGCGATGACCAGCGCGCCAGGCCTGAGCCGGCTCTCTACCAGGCTTAAGATTTCCGGATAGAGCGCCTTGGCACCGTCGAGCAGCAGAAGGTCTATTCGGTCGGGCAGGTCGGCGGCGAGCGTCTCCAGCGCATCGCCCTCGCGGACCTCCACCAGGTCAATAAGGCCACCTTCCGCCAGATTGGCTTTGGCGCGCATCACCTTGGACGGCTCGAACTCCGTCGTGATCAGGCGACCGCCGCCATTGTCGCGCAGCGCCGCGGCAAGGTAGAGCGTCGAGATGCCGAACGAGGTGCCGAACTCGACGATGATGCGCGCTCCCGTGCTGCGCGCCAGCATGTAGAGCAGCGTGCCGGTCTCCGGCGAAACCGCGAGCCAGAGGTCCTTCAGGCTGCCGTAGAAATCGAGATATTCGGTCTTGCTGCCGAGCAGGCGCGCCCGTTCCTCGCGCGAGTACCGGGCTATAGCCGGGCTGGTCGCCGAGGCGGCTTCTTTGAACAGGCGGGCGAGGAGCGGCGCGAGCGCCGCCGCCTCGGAAGCTGTTCGTGCCAGGGCAGGCGAGCTCATCATCACGACGTTGGCGGCGGTAGGACCGGATTTCTCAGCCAGCCGGCGAACACCAGCTGAGATCGAAGCGTATTCGGACGCACTCGCCGATATGTTCTGCGCCTATCTCAAAAGCCTCGGCCATCAAGACTGAGATAAGCAGTTCATCGTTTCACGGAAACGCTGTACTGCTCTAACTATTTGTTTTTACGCAATTCCGGACGGAAAACCGTTACACACTTTTCCTGGAATTGCTCTAGACCGAGCCTCGACGTCACTCCGCCGCCGGCGCCAGCGCCCTCACCCTTGCCATCATCGAGCGCAGCACGGCCGGCTTCAGCGGCTTGTTGACCACCTGAATGTCGAGCTGACCTGCCGCAGCGCGCACCTCGCTGGAGCGGTCGGCGGTGACCAGCACGCAAGGCAGGTCCCGGCCGTAGGCGGCGCGCAGCCTGCCGATCGCGTCGAGACCGGTGCTGCCGTCGAGATGGTAGTCAGCAAGCACGACATCCGGCCTAACCGCGCCGGGCCTCAGCAAATCGCCCGATCCCGAAGCCGTCTCGACGCTGCAGCCCCAGCCTTCTAGCAGCAGCCGCATGCCGTCCAGGATGCGCGCGTCGTTGTCGATGCACAGCACATTGAGCCCGGCGAGCGACGAGGCGGCGCGCGCCGGCGCCTTCTCGACCTCGCGCCGGGGTGCCGCGACCGCCGCAACCGGCAGGATGACGGAAAAGCGCGTGCCCTTGCCGGGATCGGAGTAGATGCGGATCTCGAGCCTGAGAACCCTCGCAATGCGGTCGACGATCGAGAGGCCGAGGCCGAGGCCCTCGGCCTCGCGCGCGCCTTCGTCCAGCCGGGTGAATTCGTGGAAGACGGTGTTCAGCTTATCGCCGGCAATGCCGATGCCGGTGTCGATCACCTGGATTTCCGCCAGTTCGCCGCGCCGCCGCACTCCGACCAGGATGCGGCCCTCGCGCGTGTATTTGATGGCGTTGGAAACGAGGTTCTGGATCAGCCGTCGCAGAAGGTTGCGGTCGGTCATGACGCCGAGCGACGACGGCATGATCTTCAGGCCGAGCATCTTTCTGGCGGCAAGCGGCCGGAAATCGTTGCCGATCTGGCTGAGCAGCCCGCCGAGGCTGAAGGCGGTGTCCTCGGGCTTCAATGCGCCCGCATCGAGCCGCGAGATGTCGAGCACCGCGCCGAGGATGGTCTCGACCGACTCGAGCGAAGATTCGATGTTGATGGCGGCCTTGCCGGCCGGCCCCTTGCCGGCCTTCTCGATCAGCGAGGAGCAGTAGAGCCGGGCGGCGTTGAGCGGCTGCAGGATGTCGTGGCCGGCGGCGGCGAGGAAGCGCGTCTTGCTGAGATTTGCCTCCTCGGCCAGCATCTGCGCCTGCGCCAGCTCCTCGTTGACGCGGGTGAGCTCGGCGGTCCGGCTCCTGACCCGCTGTTCCAGCGATTCATTGGCACGCTTCAGCGCCAGGTCCTGCTCGACGCGGCCGGAAATGTCGGCATAGGTGGCGACGATGCCGCCGTCGGGCATCGGGTTGGAGCGCAGCTCCAGGATGCGGCCGCTGGTCTTGAGCTCCATCTGCCAGGGGCTGACGAAGCTGGTCAGCCGGTTGAGCATCGTCACCCGCTGGTCGGCGGGAATGTCTCCGCGCTCGGCGAGGTGGCGCAGGATCTGGTCGAGCGAGACGCCGACCTGGCCCATCTCGTCCGGCAGGTCGAACAGCGCCCGGTATTGCCGGTTCCAGCAGATCAGCCGGAAATCCCGGTCGAAGACGGTGATGCCCTGTTCCATCTGGTCGAGCGCGATCTGCAAAAGGTCGCGATTGTGCTGCAGCGCCTCGGTGGCATCGTCGAGCAGCTTGAAGGCATCCTTGGAATCGCGGTCGTTGCGGCGGAAGAGCAGCGACAGGATCAGCCGCGCCGAGGACGAGCCAACGGCGCTCGCCAGCAATTGCTCCGAGAAGCGGATGACGTCCATGCTGGCCTGTTCCTTGCCGTGCAGGGAGACGGCGGCGTTCTTCTCGAAGGACTGGAAGGAACGCTCGGTGCGCTCGACGCCGAGATAGCGGGAGATCGTGTCCTTGAGGTCGTTGACGGTGACGGCGGTGCGGAAGCGCCGGAGACTGGGCATCGGGCCTGCCTCGCGCGGCACGAAGATCGCCGCCTGGATGCGCTCCAGCGGGATCGAGGCGCGGGAGAGCGAGCCCAGCACGAAGAACAGTGTGTTGACCGAGAGACTCCACAGCACGCCGTGGTTCAGCGGCTCGCCGACGGTGCCGAACAGCGCCTGAGGTCTCAGCGCCTCGAAGCCGAACAGGCCATGGACGACAAAGTCGGAGCCGGGACCGACAAGCGAAGGCAGCAGCAGCGTGTAACCCCAGACCGCAATGCCGGCGACCATGCCGAGCGCGGCGCCCCGGCCGTTGGCGCGGCGCCAGATCAGCCCGCCGATCAGCGCCGGCGCGAATTGGGCGATCGCGGCAAACGACATCAACCCGATCGAGGACAGCCGCGCGCTGTTGGTGCTCTCGCGATAGTAGAGGAAGGCGATGAACAGCATGATGAAGATCGACGCCCGCCTGACGTTGAGGATCAGCGTCGACCAGTCCTCATTCTGCGAAGACGTGGTCTTGAGCAGCCGGCGCACGAACAGCGGGATGACGAGGTCGTTGGAGATCATGATCGACAGCGCTACGCTCTCAACGATGACCATGGCGGTCGCCGCCGACAGACCGCCGATGAAAGCGGCCATGGCCAGCACGTCGTGGCCACTGAACAGCGGCAGCGACAGCACGTAAAGGTCGCTGCTGGTCCTTGTGCCGACCAGCGACAGGCCGGCAAAGGCGATCGGCAGCACGAACAGGTTGATCGCCACGAGATAGAGCGGGAACAGCCAGGTCGCGGTGCGCAGCTCCGCCTCGCTGCGGTTCTCGACGATGGTCACGTAGAACTGGCGTGGCAGCAGCAGGATGGCGAAGCCGCTCAAGGTTGTCAGCACCAGCCAGGTGGCCAAGGAGGTGTTGTAGCCCATGGCCCGGCGCACCTGGCCGTTGCCTGCGAGCGCCGTCATCATGTCGCCCGGGCCGCCGAAGATGAGAAAAGTCACCATCAGGCCGATGGCAAGGAAAGCGGCGAGCTTGACCACGGTCTCGACCGCCACTGCGAGCACCAGTCCATCCTGATGCTCGGTGGCGTCGGCGTGGCGCGTGCCGAAGAGAACGGCAAACAGCGCCAGCAGCATCGCCACCACCAGCGAGATGTCGCTGACGAACGGATCGAAGGAAGGCGGTGAGCCGGTATAGTGCTCGATCATCAGGCTGACCGAACCGGAGATCGCCTTGAGCTGCAGCGCCATATAGGGCACGGCGCCGATCGTCGCGATCAGCGTCGCGATCGCCGCGACGGTGAAACTCTTGCCGTAGCGGGCGCCGAGGAAGTCGGCGATCGAGGTGATCTTCTCGCTCTTGGCCAGCTTTACGATGCGGTTGAGCAGCGGGAAGCCGAAGACGAAGACCAGCACTGGGCCAGTGTAGATACCGAGGAATTCGAGGCCGCGCTCGGAGGAAAGGCCGACCGAGCCGAAGAAGGTCCAGGAGGTGCAGTAGATGGCGAGGCTGAGCGCGTAGATGAAGGGCCGTGCCCGTCCGAGCCCGGCCGCCACCGAGCGCCGGTCGCCGAAGCTCGCTATGGCGAAAAGCAGCGTCACATAGGCGATGGCGATTATGACGACGAACCAGCCTTGCACGGTTCGAACTTCCTCCCTGACCGGTTCCTCATCCGGTCAGGAAACGCAATCACAGCTTGAGGCCCAAGTCCATCGCGGCTTTCGACGCATATGTGGCTGATGCAGAAACACAACCCGGATAAACGCAAACCGGTGGCTTTTCCCTTTTTCCGGTTTTGCAACCGGGGCGTTTTGTTATTGTGGGACTTGCGTCGGCGCCGGAGGGCAAAGGGCGGCAGCACGACACCATGGCAAGGAGGGTCGAATGCTGAAAGAATTTCAGGAATTCATTTCCAAGGGCAATGTGATGGACTTGGCCGTCGGTGTCATCATCGGCGCCGCCTTCAGCAAGATCGTCGATTCGCTGGTCAACGACATCATCATGCCATTTATCGGCGCGCTCGGAGGTGTCGACTTTTCTAACTATTTTATTGGCCTTTCTCACAATGTGACTGCAACGAACCTGGCCGACGCGCGCAAGCAAGGCGCAGTCTTCGCGTACGGCAACTTCATCACAGTGGCGCTGAATTTCCTCATCCTTGCCTTCATTATCTTCCTGATGGTCAAGGCCGTGAATAATTTGCGCAAGCGGCTTGAGACCGAGAAGCCCGCGCCTGCCGCCGCGACGCCGCCGGCGGATGTCCAGCTTCTGACCGAAATCCGCGACCTGCTCGCCAAGAAGTAACCTGGGACGGACACTCTGGACCAAAACCCCGGCCGCTCGCGGCCGGGGTTTTTCATTTCGCTATCTGGTAAGAGCGCTGAAAAGACGACCACGGATTTGTCCATGACCTTGATTCAGTCGCTGCGCACTGAGGCCCTTGCCGCCCCCGAAAGCGGCATCGTCGCCGTCGTCAACCACGGCCGCTTGCGCGAAGGCCTGATCCCGCTCTGGGCCGGCGAGGGCGATTTGCCGACGCCCGCCTTCATCAGCGATGCCGCCGCCCAGGGGCTCGCCAACGGCGAGACCTTCTACACTTGGCAGAAGGGCATTCCCGAGCTCAGGCAAGCGCTTGCCCGCTACTACGGCAGGCATTTCGGCAAGCGCTTCGCCGAGGAAGAGTTCATCGTCACCGGCTCCGGCATGCATGCCATCCAGCTCGCCATCGACGCGCTCGCCGGCCGCGGCGACGAGGTAATCTACCTCTCGCCGGCCTGGCCGAATTTCGCCGCCGCCGCCGGTGTTGCTGGTGCTACGCCCGTGCCGGTCGTGCTCGACCAGTCCGGCAATGGCTGGTCCTGCGATGTCGACAAGATCGCTTCGGCAATCACGCCGCGGACCAAGGCGCTGTTCATCAACACGCCGTCCAACCCGACCGGCTGGACCGCCGACAGGGAAACGCTCAAAGCGATCCTCGATCTCGCCCGCGCCCGCAATCTCTGGATCATCGCCGACGAAATCTATTCGCTGTTCCACTACGGCCATGGCCGGGCGCCGTCCTTCATCGACGTGATGGCCGATGAGGATCGCATCCTCTTCGTCAACAGCTTCTCCAAGAACTGGGCGATGACCGGCTGGCGCGTCGGCTGGATCAAGACGCATCCGTCCCTGCAGCAGGTGTTCGAGAACCTGATCCAATATTCGACCTCGGGCGTCGCCCATTTCATGCAGCGCGGCGCAGTCGCAGCTCTCGACGAGGGCGACGGCTTCATCGAGAGCCAAGTCGAGCGGGCGCGGGCGGCAAGGGACCTCGTCTGCGATATCCTGGGCGCCACCGGCAGGGCGCGCTTCACCGTGCCGCAAGGCGCGTTCTACCTGCTCTTCACTGTCGACGGCATCACCGATTCCCGCACCGCCGCCTTCGACATCGTCGACAACGCCAATGTCGGCCTGGCGCCGGGCACCGCCTTCGGCCCCGGCGGCGAAGCCTTCCTCAGGCTATGCTTCCACCGCCGTCTCGATCAGCTCGAGGAAGCGGCAAATCGCCTGGCGAAATGGATGAAGGCGGTGTGAGGCAAGGCGAGTTCAGCCGCCTGACTTCGGCACCAAGAGCGGAACGATGCGATCGCTCTCGGCGACGGCAGGGCGGCCTGCTGCGCCGTAGGGGATGCCGAGTGCATCCCAGGTCTCGACCAGCGCGTCCTGCAGCTCGGCG
>NZ_JAVIIW010000055.1:0-41440 GCF_033977205.1 Mesorhizobium album
TCAACAATGGCCGCTACAGAATCACACGTGATTCCAGCCCTTCAAGCCCCTTTCGCAGCCCCACCTTCCGCTTGACATCCCACAGACGCAAATGTGTGCGCACGCTAGCCCCTTGTGGGAGAAGGTGGCCGAGCGAAGCTCGGACGGATGAGGGGTGTTGGACGGAGCACTACCTTGAAGATCTAAGCGCTTAAAATTGCTAGGTCTTTTTAGGCCGCGTTTCTTC
The DNA here is from genome assembly GCF_033977205.1 of Mesorhizobium album. Classification (NCBI taxonomy): domain Bacteria; kingdom Pseudomonadati; phylum Pseudomonadota; class Alphaproteobacteria; order Hyphomicrobiales; family Phyllobacteriaceae; genus Mesorhizobium; species Mesorhizobium album. The sequence continues at coordinate 227 of NZ_JAVIIW010000055.1, forward strand.
CAACACCCCTCATCCGTCTCGGCGCTGCGCGCCGATCGACCTTCTCCCACAAGGGGAGAAGGGGAGAAAAATTTCCCACCCCTGTCGGAACCATCGCCCGTCCTCCGTCCTTGGAGCACATCAACCGCTTCAACCTGGAGGGAACATCGTGGAACCGCAATCGACCTGGCAGACCGCCGCCATTCTCATCGCCCGCCTGATCTTCGCCGCCATGTTCGCGATGGGGGTGGCTTTCAAATTCACGGATATGGGCGCCACCGCCGGCTACATCGCCGCTGCCGGCTTTCCATTCCCGCTGTTTCTGGCCTGGTGTGCCGCGATCCTCGAAACGCTGCTGGTGATCGCCTTCCTGACTGGCGCTTTCTTGACCCCGGCAGCGTTGATCGGCGCGGTCTACGTCATCTTCCTCGGCTTTGCCTTCCACGGCCCATCGCACTGGGCCTCGAACCAGGCTGAGTTCGGCGCCTTCATGTCGCATTTCCCCTTCGCCGCCGGCTTGCTCTTCGCGGCCGTCCACGGACCGGGCAGCGTGCTAGCCGTTAGGCAGAGTTGGCCAGGCGGGGCGTGAGGTTTACGAAATCAGCCGCGCGTCAAAGGGCTCATTACCGGAAAACGTCAGCTGGGTTGGAATGGCGGTATCGTCGCAATGCCAGGAAGCCCGTCACGCCGGTGACGAGGGGAATAATGGCTCCGCCATATATCCAAGGCTTTGCTGCCCCGATGTCGCCATCCCAATAAGCGTTGGCCATGAAAAGGGTCACATTGGAGACGACGAAGGAGAGCAGATACTCTCCTGCAAAAATACCGCTCAGGACGATAAACCGAGGCATGAACCGTGTTGCTGGGGCTGCGATGGCGACAACCAGGGAGACAATAAAGCCTAAAACTAGCGGACTAGCCGGGTTGTGTCCCACATTAAGCTTGAGGAAATAGACTTGAGAGAGGACAAGCAGTCCGATCAAGGTTGCCAAAGCTAGGGCGACGATGTCGATAAGTAGCCACTTCAACCAGTAGTTCATCAGTCCCCCCGGATCTTCCAACCCAAACATAAACCGGATTCTTGGGCTGACGCTAGCTTCTGGAAGACAGGCTCACATCTGGTCGTTGTAAGGCTCCTTCATCTGGCCGACCATACGCGCCAGCTTGGAGAAGGACGGCATGTCCGCCTCCGGCTGGCACTGGTTGGCGAGCTCGAGCAGGCGGATCGGGAAGTTGACGGCGTCGCGGCTCGACGCCGACATGCCTTCGGACCGGTCCTCACCGGTCTCGACGGCCTCGGCCTTGCGCAACGCGATGTCGATCTCCTCGACCGTCAGCACCCCCTTGCGCACCAGCACGTGGTTGATTGCGGCGACGGCCATCAGCAGGCCCTCGAGTTGCAGATTGGCGACGTTCATGGCGTTTCCTCCCATTGACCTCGCCTCAAAAACGCACGAACGGCGTTTCCGATCCGGGGAGCCGCTATTGCAGCCTTTTCAGCCTGAGGGCAGCTTGGGTGGCAAGGGCTTTGTCGATCATCCACTCATCCGAGGGCGCGGTCCAACCGCGAGCCGACGACAGCCGCTGATGGATATGATCAGTGAGCAGCCACTGCCTCACCAGGTGAACCGCCGGTGCATCGACATAACTCCAATAGGCGCGCTCGACCGGATCGGCCTCGAACAGGCTGCTCCTCACCAGAAACGTCGCCAGCTGTAACGTTGCTTTCATTGACGGCGCCGCTTGCCATGTATCGAGCATTGCCGACAAACTGAGATCGAGGATGGCGATTTCGCATATCCAGTCCTCGGCATCATCCCCGTCATCGGGATGCCCCTCGATCGCTTGCGAAAAGGCTCGGGCAAACAACGCTCGGATCGCTCCACGTTCGGCGTCCGGCCAATCCTGCCACTGGGCCATCTTCAGGCGTTCGGCAATAATCGGCGGATCGCTGCCCGGCCAAAGCGACTCGCGAACGGCCTGTTCCAGGATGCGCGGCAGAAAATGCTTGTAGTCAGCGACATCGCCGACTGTCGTCATGGCCCAGCCTGCGTAGGGACCGATCTGCTCTCCGGTCAGTTCGCGCACGGCGCCGAGGTCAGCGTAGCAAGGATCGCCACGGGATCCCGGAGCGGCGAAGCATGGAGGCTACGCGGCGGCGGGTAGGGCGCAAACGCATCGTAGCAATCGTCGATCAGGCGCTGGAGTTCGAGCTGCATGGCGGCCAACGGGCAGTTAAAGCATGTCTCCCGAAAGTGGGAACCGGTTTCGGGACAAAGACATGCGCAAAATCAAAAACCTAAAGCGCATGGAGCGAATCTGAAAGATCGCGACGCGATTTAGTCCCTGCCTTGCAGGATACGCACGAAGCGGCTGTTGTCGGCAGTCTGGGAATGGATGCCCTGAATGTCGCGATAGGTAAGGCGGCCGCTCGCCCACGCATTGAAGAACCGATTGCAGAAGGCGTCCGGAACACGGGCGATACTGACCTTCATCAGCTTCGCCACGGTCTGCCTGTCCTCCAAACGGCGCGATCCGATTTGCTTGGTGCAATCGGCGATGATTCCTCGCTTGAAGGCAGGGCTGCCCCGCATCGCCGCTTGCGCAGTGTTCCATTGGCCTTCTTTGGCGCTTGTACACCCGGCCAGAAGTGAGGCGCCGAGCAGCACCGCGCCAAAACGCATTTCGAAACGCATCTGTCCTCCTGAAATCAAATCGCGCCCGAACCGAGCAAAATTCCATGACGCGAACAAGGCGGTTCAGATGAGTTCGAAGTAAATAACCTGGTCCACTGCGACGATTTCTCAGTGAAAGCAGCCGCGAGCCGGGCGCCGGCGAGGTCTAAGCCTCCATCAGGCGTTCGCCATATTCGCTCCAGAGCTGCTTGACCTCACGGCTGCCGAGCGGCGGCGTCGAGCGGTCGCCGTAGGAGATGGCGACGGCGCTCAAATCGTACTGGCCGTCGGCCTCGGCGATGAAGCGGATGGCCTCACCGAGCGGTCTTGAATGAAAGATCGGATTCGCCTGGCCCCGGCCCAGGCTGCGAACGCCCGAAATGCTTGCTGGCACATGCCGCATCCGAAAAACGGATGCCATGGCAGGTTTGTCCATGCCCGCTCTCCGCGATTCCAATGGGCAGATGATTCCATAAGGTCCGGCTAATGACCAGACTGTGCAAAGCCTGGTCCACGGCCCGGCGTTTCCGGCCAGGACAGCAAGGTAACGATGAGACGGCAAACGGCTCACGCCCGTCCGGCACTTCCTGCCGGATCGGCGAGTAAGCGACGAGACGGCAAGCCGTCTCGCGCTTTAGCGGCTCCAGTGGCTCCAGCGGCGGAACCAGTCGGGGTCCGGCTCCGCGCTTCTCGCCATAGCGAGACCGATCAGCACGCCGAACAGCCCGCCGATCGCAACCGCGGTCGAGATGGTGCCGGGGTTGTGCTGCACCGTTTCGGATACGCTATGCGCCTGGGTGCGCAACTGCCTGGCCGCACGCGAGGCGCGGTTTGAAGCGCCGTGGTACAAGTCCGAGGCGCTGTCGGCGGCGCTTTGATACCAGCTATTGGCTGTCTCGTCGGCTTGGTCGGCGAGCATGCGGTTGAGCCGGCTCACCTCGCGCTTCAGTTCAGCGATCTGTTTCTTCATCGCCTCCTGGGAAGCGCCCGAAGACCGCGCGCTGTGGCGCGGCGCGCTTCTGCTGCGCGCGGCGCTCGTCCTGCCCTTGCCGTTGCCTCTTGCCGGGCCGGATGTGCCTATGTCGTTGTCTACCATCGGGTTTCTCCCTTTTCTTTTTTTGTTGAACGGCCGGGACGGTCCATGGTTCCCCGCTGGTATCCGCGTCCACCAAAGCAAGGGCCGTGGGGCGAACTCCACGGCCCCGGAGGAACGACGCTCAAATGCTACTTGCCGCAGTTCTTGTCGTTGACGGTCGGCGCGGTAGTCCCGGGCGAAAGGTTGCTGGCATCGGGCTGCGCGCCCTGCGGGCCCGCCGCGCAGTTGCGGTCGGCGTTCGAGTTCATCTCGTTGTTCACGGCCGGGCTTCCGGTGATGCTGCCGGTCGTGCCCGGATCGACGGAATCGGGATTGGGGACGACCGTCTGGCTGGTGCCGCCGGTCGTGTCGCTTGTGCTGCCTGAACTCGTGCCTGAGCCCATGTGGCCGGCACCCGCGGCCATCGCCGCCGTGGCAAGACCGATCGTGAGCACCGAAGCCGCAAGGATTGTTTTCAACATGATCTTCTCCTTTTCTTAGCGAAAGGTCGTCACGTCGCGAGGTCGTCGCGCCGCGACCAGGGGCCAACCGCTCGCGCCGCGCATGGTTCCGACAAAAAAGCCCCTGCGGCGACCTGTCCCAATCAAGCCGCTTTTGGCGGCCCGGCGTTCGCGGTGGTCGGGCATCGGCGCCATAGTGGTCTGAACCTTCAGCGATGATTTGCCAGCATTTGCGATGGCTGAGAAAGCATCCGACTTCCGGCTTGGTAAGACGTCGTGAAGCGGGAAACGAAGCCTCGGTGGAAGCGTCAACCGCTGGGGATCCGCTCAAACCGAACGCTGATCTTGGCGAATTCTGACGCCATGTGAGTCAGCCGGTCTGCTGACCTGTTAAGGTTAATTACTAGGCACTTCATTGAATTCCGCGTCATTCCCAGACGTCTTGTAAAGCACAAGGACTTCGGCATGACCAGATACTTCGCTAACAGCTCCAAGGTAGCTGCCGCCACCAACCTTCAACACAACCGTTTCAAGGAAAATGCGATAGACCGCGAAATTCCAGCGAGTGCTTGCGCTCGTCCTGAATTCAGAAGGCGGTCGGGCAAATCTCACCGATTCAGGCGAGACCACTATGATGGCCGCTCAACTATCAGGCCTATGGGCTGGTCGAGCATTCCGGCAAAGGCACAACCCCATCTGATGGGAGGTGCCAGACCTGTCTCAGATCGTACGTTCCGCCCCACACCCCTCAGCCTGCCTCACCCCACCCGTCCCGTCGCACTCCGCGCAGCGCACACTCACGCCGGGACACCTGTGCTGATGCGTGCCTGCCGGACAGCAATGGCCGTTGGAACTGCGCCATCGCGGGCATTCGAAGATCGTTCCGGTGCCGCCGCAACCCTGGCATTCGCCTGTTTCTGATAACGCCGAACCCATTTGCCCCAACCCCTTCGGCACTGCCTGGCAGTGCCGCAACCCTACCCAACGAACCGGCGGGTCCCCACCCGCCATCTCCTGACATTACCTGACGGCAATTAAGGTTTTTCTAAAGCAGCAAAACCTTGCGAATGCAATTCGCCGGCAAAATTTCCCCACCCAATCCGCATGCCAAGGAGCCTCCCCAATGGACCGCAATTTCCAGCGGGCGCTCGCGCTCGTGCTCGAATCCGAAGGCGGCTGGTCGGACAAAAAAGCCGATCCCGGCGGCGCCACCATGAAGGGCGTCACACTCGCCAATTTCCGCCGCTACGTGAAGGCCGATGCCTCAAAGGCCGACCTGGCGAGGATCACGGATGACCAGCTCGCCACCGTCTACCGGCGCTTCTATTGGGATGCCTTCGCCGGCTCCGAGCTGCCCGACGGCATCGACTACGTCGTCTTCGACTTCGCCGTGAACAGCGGGCCGGGCAGGGCGGCCAGATATCTGCAGGCCGCGCTTGGTGTTGCTGAGGACGGCAGGATCGGCCCTGCCACGCTTGCCGCGGCGAGGGCGAAACCCGCCGGCGTCGTCATCGACACGCTGTGCGATGCGCGGCTCGCCTTCCTGCAGCGGCTGCCGACCTGGCCGACCTTCGGCAAGGGCTGGAGCGCGCGCGTCGCCTCGGTGCGGGCCAAGGCGCTGCTTCTTTCCGCACAGCCTAAAGCGCCGTTCCAGCCTTCGGCTCGTCCGCCGGCACCCGCTACGGGCAAGCCGGCCGCCGGCGCCTCTGGCGACAAAGGCATCTCGTCGGCCGCTCCGCCGGCTCCGCCATCGCCCGGCAAGGCGGCCGCCGTTTTCGCTTTGATCGCGCTGGCGCTCGGCTCGGCCGCCGCCTGGATCGCGCATCTTCCCTGCAATCTGCTCGAAGCTTTCTGCCAATGATCGCCGTCATCATCCGCATCGCCTTGCGCTATGGCGCCGGCATCCTCGTCGCGCGCGGCCTGCTCGGCGCAGGCGACGCCGCGGCGCTTTCGGCCGATCCCGACATCCAGATGGCGCTCGAAACCGGCATCGGCCTGGCGCTCAGCCTCGCCACCGAGGCCTGGTACGCGCTCGCCCGCAAATTCCACTGGTCGAAATAGGGGGACAAAATGGTCGAAGTCTTCACCGAACTCATCCGCCAGGCCATGCCTTGGGTCATCGGCGCGCTGCTCCTCATCGGCGCCCTTGTCGTGTGGTGGCTGGCATGACGGCGCTCCTGTCCTTTCTCTCCGGCAACCCGGCGATCCTTGGCGTGCTGGCGTCCTTCATTGGAGCACTTGGCTGGGGCTTTCACCAGCGGCTGGCCGGCGCCAAGGCCGAGCGCGCCAGGCAGGCGGCCGGCGAAGCCGCGGCCCGCGATATCGCCGACCAGGTCGACAACGATATCGGCGCTCTGCCCGCCGATGCGGTCAAGAAGGAGCTGAAGTCATGGGCAAGGGACTGATCATCGCCGCCTTCGTTGCCGCGCTCAGCGGCTGCACCACGGCCAGAGGCGGCTTCTGCGCGGTGTCTTCACCGCTGCGCCTCTCCGGCAGGGCGGTCGATGCGCTGTCGGACGAGGAGGCGAGGGCGCTTCTCGCCCATAACCGCAAGGGCGAGAAGCTCTGCGGCTGGAGGCCGTGATGCACGACATCTTCGATCTGCTCGGCATCAAGGGCCAGGTGGTGGCCGCAGGTCTCGCCGGCGGGGTGCTGAGGGCACTGTCGCGCCACCGCTACAAGATGCGCGAGATGATCGCCTCCCCGATCTGCGGTGCGCTCGCCGCCGCCTATCTGACACTGCCCGCGGTCGCATGGGTCCAGGCCAGCGGCGTGCCGATGCCCGACGCAGCCGACGACACCACCACACTTGCGGCAGCGTTTCTCATTGGCGTTTCGGCCACGTGGATATCGGACATCGTGTTCGAGGTGGTGGTGCGCCGGTTCAGGCCGGCGCCGGAAGAATGAGGGTGGCCTTGTACTGCCGATCGCCCGATCTTCGGCGACTTCGAACCCGGCAAAAGATTCTCCCAAAACTCCGTGAACCAATTCGCCCCGCCATGCGACGCATGGGTGCAAATGAACACCATCTACCCATGGAGATTTTCCGATGACTGCAATCCTGCGCAATGCACTTCTCGCCGCCGTGGCCGTGTCGGCGCTGGCTGGCTCCGCGATGGCCGGCCAGCAGATCTACGAATGCGACAACACTCCGACCAACAAGCTCTGGGCCGGCCGCTGCTGCGGCGTCGGCGACGCCAACTGCCTCGGTGGCGAAAGCAAGGGGCATGACCGGGGCAATCCCGGCAGAGGCGATAATGGCAGGGGCGACAAGGGGCCCAAGTGAGGCCGACCTCAGGCTTCCGATGCTCGCCGATTTTGCACGACCGGCGAGCGTCGGCAGAAATCCAGCGCCGCGTTTGGTTGCGTTCCTTTCCAGCCACCCTTTTCCGATCGCCCTTTTCCAGCCGCCCTTTCCAACCGCTTGAGCGGCTGGAAGAAGCAGGCCACAATCCCCACCTATGGAGAAATCCAAAGGAGGTTTGACATGGCTTCTTCCGAACGCGCGGTCCTTGCCGGCGGCTGCTTCTGGGGCATGCAGGATCTGATCCGCCGCTTCCCAGGCGTGATTTCCACCCGTGTCGGCTACAGCGGCGGCGACGTTCCCAACGCGACCTACCGCAATCACGGCACCCACGCCGAGGCGATCGAGATCGTCTTCGATCCGACCAGGACCAGATTCCGCACCCTGCTCGAATTCTTCTTCCAGATCCACGACCCGACGACCCGGAATCGTCAGGGCAACGATGTCGGCACGAGCTATCGCTCGGCGATCTTCTACACCAGCGACGAGCAGAAGCGGGTGGCCGAGGACACCATCGCCGATGTCGACGCCTCGGGCCTGTGGCCCGGCAAGGTCGTCACCGAGCTCGCGCCGGCCGGTCCCTTCTGGGAGGCCGAGCCCGAGCATCAGGATTATCTGGAGCGCTATCCCAACGGCTACACCTGCCATTTCGTCCGGCCGGGCTGGAAGCTTCCGGTCCGCGAAAAGGCGGCTGCGTCATAAAAATCAGCGGCTACGCGCTGTAGCCCGTTGACCAGGATTTAAGCCCGCCGTGCCAAAAGGCATGGCGGGCTTTTTGCGTTCCGGGCGTTACAGGTCCCGGATCGCCGCAGGCGGACTCAGCCCTTGGCCCGGCGATTCTCGTTCTCGTGGCTGCCGATCCATTGGGCGCGGATGCGGTCGCTGGCCTCGAGATAGGCCATGTCGATGAGATAGGTCAGAAGCTTTTCACCATCGGCCTCAGCCCTCTGGCGAAGCTCCCGCAAGATCCCCTGCGCAAGCTGCAGGTTCTCCATTTTGCTTGGCTGATCCATTGGTGCCCCCAATGTCTGTATCGGAAGTTTGACTCACTATACTTGTACGAAGATTGTGGTCTGATTAACAGCGAAGCTTTATCCCGGTTGTACCGGCGCGCCAGGTCGAAGGAGCCGTTGGACATCCTCCGGAATTGTCGATATTTTTGCGACCCCAATCGGACCGCGACCATGCACGAAGACGAGGGCAGCACTCCCGACAAGTTGCAAGCCATGCTTGACGTGGTTGCCAGGAGCGAGCCCGCGGGCGGGAGCGGACAGGTCGATGTCGGCAGGCTGAAGGCCGACGCCGCCAAGGCGGCTGATGTGCTGATCGAATTCTACGGCGATGCCGCGCTCGAGAGAGCCAGGCTCATCGAGCGCCGATCCCCTCAGTCGCATTTCGCGCGCATGGTGACGGCCGAGGTCGGCAGGCGCCGCAAGATCCCGTCCAGAAGCTAGCCCAGAAACAGGCAAAGAAACCGGCAAACAAACTGACGAAGCTTGCCTCAGGACGATTTGCGCCTCCTCGATTTCTCACCCAGCCTCTGCTGGATTTCTTCCTGGATGTTGTCGAGGAGGTAGGACAGCATGTCGTGCCCGATCGACTGCGCGATTTCCTTAGCCTGCTCGACATGGTCGTGGATTTCGCGCAGCGAGCGTTCCTCGCTCCCGGCATCCTGCGTCAGGTCGACGAACCAGCCGGGATAAAGCGCCGCCTCGCCCGTGCCATCGACATAGCATCGGCCAACGGCCAGGATCTTGCGCAGCCCCATCTTCTGCGAGCGAACCTTGTAGACTTCGCGGAAGCCCGACCTGCGCTCGATCGCCTTGCGGATCGCCAGCCGAACCCTCGGCTGGTCTTCGCGTTCTATGCTTTGCATCCACCGTTCCAGCGGCGCGCCATGCGAGAACTCTTCGAGCGTCAGGTCGAAATAAGCGGAAAGATTCGCGTCGCCATAGATGCGGTCGCGTTTGATATCCCAAGTCCAGAACCCGTCAATCGGTGGATGCCGCATGTGCAGGTTGCGGCCGCGTTCAGGCGCCCACGTCATGAAAACCGCCCCGTTCGGTTTCAAGAGTCGACGATACTATGTCGCAAAACAGCAAAGAAACAAAGGTGGTCTTTTGTATGAGGCTGGAAATCCTAGGCATGCTGCTTGCTCGCAGAGCCTGGAGGCATAGTTGCCGTGACCAGAAATACGAATGAAGAAAAAAACGTCTCTAGTTAAACGATTTTCTCGCCGCTGTCGCGACTAAAGCTTGTATTTCGCGCGATAAGCAAAAGCCCATGAACTCGAAACAACCTCGAAGGTTGTATTCGCCTGGAATCTCAGCCAGTGGTGGACATTGCAAGGCCGGCGCGGCAATGCTGGTTGTTGCCTGAGCCGCGCCGGCCAGAGCGGCCTCCAAAGGTTTGCCGCGCGGGGAATGCTAGCGGCCGTTGTCACACCGGCAAACCGACCTGCGGTTGAAAATGCGCGAATTCCAAAAGAAGAAGGTGCTCCGCGCTCAGCGGTCGGCCTTTTCCTGGTGTGTTGCCGGCCGGTTGGGGACCGAAGCTTTGTTTAGCTAGGGCTTAGGCCTTGCCGGGCGTCAGGACCTAGGCCGATTTCCGTTGCGGCTCCCGCCCCATTTTCCGGTTCGCCGGCATCGGTCGCCGAATCGCCTGCGGTCCTGTCGTGCTCGAACTGGCGCGCCTCGGGCAGGGGATGCAACCAGTGCTCGCGTCGGCCGATCCACAGTTCGTAGCTTGGCTCCAGCCCTTCCGTCGGCGCGATATCCAGGCTGCCGATCATCACCTCGACCTCATCCTCGCCGACCGTTGGCAGGCGGCTGCCGCAGGTCGGACAGAAGCTGCGCCCGCCATAGGTGCTGGTGATTCCCTCGCATTCGAATGCGTTGCGCGGCCAAATTGCAAAGGCCTGATAGGCCGACCCGCTCGTTTTGCGACAGTCCTTGCAGTGGCATAGGCCGACCCTCAGCGGCTCGCCGGTCACCCTGAACTGGACGCCGCCGCACAGGCAACTGCCGCTGCGCACGATATCGTTGGACATGGCCGTTCCTCCTTGTCCCACGTCACAACCCGAAATCCCGCGCGATGCGAACCTATTTCCGAAGAGTCCTGGCATCGCCGCCGGGCTGCTGTCGGGCTACAATTCCTGCCGGGCCGTGACGGTTCCCAACTTGCCTGGAAAAGGCGAGGCGATTCTCAATCCGGGAAGTCGAGGACCGGCTCCTCGCAACGGTAGACGCGGCACTGGCCGTCCCGGGTCGGGACTGAGATCGACATCGGCACTTCTGGCCAGTCGCACTCATTGCCGTACCGGCGCACGAAACGATCATAGGTGTTGGGCCCGGTGGTCAGCACCGCGGCGTGCCGGCTCTGGATCAGCGCCTGCGTCTCGGCGCAGGTCATAGCGCGCGTGTCGGGCCGGGCGTTGGCGGCGCTCGCGCTCCACAATACCGTGCCGGCAACAAAGGCGATCGACAGGCTTTTCATGGAGACACCGCTTCCAGTCATGGCGTTGCGGTGAAGAATATGGATAGCTGCTAGAACACCGCAAGATATCTGAGCAACGAGACAATGCCGATGATGATGACGACGATCTGGGCGATCTGCCTTGTGCGGCCGTCGAGCGGCAGGCGCTGGATGAGATAAAGCACCAGGATCACCACCAGGAAGGTGATCAGGATGCCGATGAGGATCGATGCACCCATATTGCCTGTCTCCTTCTCGCCCCAAGTAGGCTGCCCCTAACGTTGGCGGAGTGGAATGGTTCCGGGCCGAAAGGGAAGCACTTGACGGGGAACGCGTGGCGGCGTGGTGCGTTATTTAGCATCTTCGAATACTCGAGGATGGAAGATGAAGGATGTCTTTAGCACCGCGGCGATCATCGTATCGATCGCCGTCGTCATCGTGCTCATGTTGATGGCTCCCAAGGGTTTCGAGGCCAATCCGAGCCCCGTCGTGACGTCCGACCAAGCCGGTTTGCGGTAAACAAGATTTCTGAGAATTTTGGCGGAACATGCGCGCCGCCTAAGAGTTCATCTCCACGCAACAGGCGGCGGATCGCACAGTCGAAAGAGAGAAAAAGTCATGAGCCTCGGTACAATTCTTATCATTATTCTTATTCTTGCTTTGCTTGGGGGCTTAAGCGGGCTCGGCGGTGGGCCGTTCTACGGCACAGGTTACTATGGAGGGGGTGGACTTGGCCTTATTCTGGTCATCCTGATCATCCTCGTGCTGCTTGGGCGGCTCTGACTGGCGCCTGACCGATGCCTCATCTCACGGGTATGGGTGCTGCATTTCGATAGCCGCATTGGGCTCCCGGGGAGCCCGCAGGCCACTGCGGGTAGGCGGCTGGCTTCTCGAAACGCGATCCATCAGCGGCCTTGGCCTCCGCCGCATTCGAGGCACACCATACTGTGTCCCGGGCAGTTCGGCCGGTGTGTCCCTTCCGGGCAGCAATGGCCGTTGGAGGCAACCCAGCGTTCGCAAATGAAGACTTTCCTGGCGCCGTGGCAGCGCCGGCACTCCGTCGAGGGCATCAGCTTTTCCTTGGGCGAGACGGATGCTCCCTTCCACGACCGTGTTCATCCGTTTAGTCCCCAACGACTGGATTGTCGGCCCGGTTTTTCGGAAAACATTACATTAGCTATCCGTGATGTAAAAGCTCGGGACGGATGACGAAAGTTTCATCGGTCGATGCTTCCTCTTTGCGCCGCCCTTGCTAAAGGTGGTCCGGCAAGAGCGCCCGAGCAGATTGCGCCGGGCAGGGCAGGCAACGGGGTCTTCCGGCAATGACATGGACCGGCGCGGGCGCGCTTCTCATCCTGGTAGCCACCTATGCCGGCGTCGCCGTCGGCCGCATTCCTGGCTTCAGGCTCGACCGCGCCGGCATCGCGCTGCTCGGCGGTGCCGCCATGATCGCCATTGGCGCGATCGGCATGGAGGACGCCTACCGCGCCATCAATTTCGACACCATCACGCTGCTGCTCGGCATGATGATCGTGGTGGCGCATCTGAAAGTATCCGGCGCCTTCCGGGCGCTCGGCGGCTTCGCCATCGAGCATGCGCACGCGCCCTTCATGCTGCTCGTCATGGTGACGCTTCTGACCGGCTTGCTCTCTGCCTTCCTGGTCAATGACGCGATTTGCCTGGTCATGGCGCCGATCGTCGTCCACGTCACCCGTGTCATCCGGCGCAACCCGGTGCCCTATCTCATCGCCACCTGCACGGCCTCCAACTGCGGCAGCGTCGCCACCATCACCGGCAACCCGCAGAACATGGTGATCGGCGCGCTATCGGGCATTTCCTATCCGGCCTTCACGGCAGCGCTCGCGCCGGTGGCGCTGTTCGGCCTGGTGGCCGTCATCGTCATCGTCCGCATCGTCTACCGTGCCGAATTCTCGCGGCCCGCGGAGCTCAGCCCGGAGGTTTATCGCGGCCGCATGCTGCCGGGACAGGTGCTGAAGGCGACCATCGTCTGCGTGGTGCTGGCCATCGCCTTCTTCGCCGGTGTGCCCGTCGCCAAGGCGGCGCTGATCGCTGGCGCCTTTCTGCTGGTCACCCGCGCGATCAAGCCGCACCGTATCTATCGCGAGATCGACGGGCCGCTGCTCTTCATGTTCGCCGGCCTGTTCGTGGTGGTCGCGGGTGCCGAGCGCACGCTGCTTAGCCCCGACATGATCGCCTGGGCAAAGAATATCGGCCTCGACGACGTCTGGCGGCTCTCCGGCTTCACCGCCGTGCTTTCCAACATCATGAGCAACGTGCCGGCCGTACTTGCGCTCAGGCCCTTCATCCCGGGCCTGGAAAACCCCGAGCGCGCCTGGCTAGTGGTGGCGATGAGCTCGACGCTCGCCGGCAACTTCACCCTGCTTGGCTCGGTCGCCAACCTTATCGTCGCCGAGCAGGCGAGGGCGGCAGGCAAGGAGTTGTCCTTCGCAGCCTTCTTCAAGGTCGGCCTGCCGCTGACCTTGCTGACGCTGGCCTTCGGCACGGCGTGGCTGGCGGTTACTTCGTAGCCGCCGGGAGCCTTCGTCGGGACGTGCAATCGCCTCGGCGTGATGCAACTCGGCCGTTCGCGGTGCCCCTCATCTGGCTGCCGCCATCTTCTCCCCGTGAACAGGAGAAGAGGGCTGGCCGCGATGCCTCCGCTCTTTCCGCGACGCTCGTGATTGGCGAAATCCGGGATGTCGGCGCCCTTCTCCCGGTTCACGGCTGTTCACGGGGAGAAGATGGCGGCAGCCAGATGAGGGGCAGCGCCGACATCGATAAGGAAGCCGCTGTCGCCTCAAACAGCCCTTGGCACGCGCTCCAAAAGAATTTCCACAGCCGATCATCGAATCGATTGCGCAAACGTTTCGATGACTCTATGGTCTCGCCAGATCCGCCGCAGAGCGGACGGGAAACGCAATCAGGGGAGGGGCGCTTGCGGGCACTCCGTTCGGGCCGCCATGCCGACAATGGCTGAAGTCGCGCGCCGCGCTGGCGTATCGGTTTCGACTGTATCGCATGTCGTCAACCGCACGCGCTTCGTCTCGCCAGAGAAGGCGCAGCTCATCAACGACGCCATCGCCGCCATGGGCTACCAGCCCAACGAACTGGCGCGCTCGCTGAAAGTGGCCTCGACAAACAGCGTCGGTCTAGCCATCTCGGCGATCTCCAACCCCTACTTCACCGACATCATCTGCGCCGTCGAAGCCGAATGCGCGCGCCTCGGCCTCATGGTGTTCCTGTCGGATACGCAGGAAGACCCCGACCGCGAGCTTCAGGTGGTGCGCGCCTTCCACCAGCGCCGCGTCGACGGCGTGATCCTCGCGCCCTCCGGCTCGCCTGAGCGCGCGATCGCCTATCTCGCCGAAAAGAAGCTGCCTTGCGTGCTCATCGACCGCTTCGCCGACGACCGCTTCGACCAGATCGGCGTCGAGAACGAGACGGCGATGCGGGCGCTGATCGACCACGTCGCTTCCTTCGGCCACAGGCGCATCGGCTACATCGCAGGTCAGCCGGGCCTTGCCACCACCCGCGAGCGCGTCGACGCCTTCCACGCCTCGCTCGCCGCCAATGGACTTGAGTGCCTGCCGCACTATGTCTCGCCGGAAAATGTCGACACGGCGAGCGCTGCGGCATCGACACATGCGATCCTGTCGCTGCCGGCGCCGCCCACCGCATTGGTCACCGGCAACAACATGACGACGATCGGGGCAGTCCGTGCCATCCGCGAGAAGGGTCTTTCGATCCCGCGCGACCTCTCGCTGGTCGGCTTCGACGATTTCGAATGGGCCGACTGCTTCGAGCCAAGGCTGACACTGGTCGAACAGCCTTGCACCGAGATCGGCAGGCAGGCGGCGGCGCTGCTCAGCGAGCGCATCGCCTCCAGCGACGCAGCGCCCCGCGCCGTGCGGCTGCAGGCGACGCTCAAGGCGCGCCAATCCTGCGCGAGGCCGGCCCACTCGAGGCCGGCATGAGCGCGCCGCTGCTTTCCGTAACCGGCGCCGTAAAGCGCTTCGGCGGCGTGCAAGCGCTGCGCGGCGTCGATTTCGACCTGAAGGCCGGCGAGATCCACGCCCTGCTCGGCGAAAACGGCGCCGGCAAGTCGACGCTGATGAACCTTCTGTCGGGTGTCTACACGCCGGACGAGGGCCAGATTCGCATCGACGGCAAGCAGGTGCATTTCAACAATCCGCGCGAGGCGCAAGCGGCCGGCATCGCCACCATCTTCCAGGAACTCGACCTCGTGCCCTCGCTCGACGTCGCGGCGAACCTCTTCCTCGGCCGCGAGCTTATGCGGCCGGGCGGCTTGCTCGACGTGCCGGCGATGCGCCGCGAGGCCAGGCGGCGGCTGGAGGCGATCGAGCTCGCGATCGACCCCGCGCGCCTCGTCGCCGACCTTTCCATCGGCCAGCGCCAGGTGGTGGCGATCGTCAAGGCGCTGTCCTATGCCTCGCGCGTGCTGATCATGGACGAGCCGACAGCGGCGCTCACCGTCAGCGAGGTCGAGCGGCTCTTCGGCATCATGAGGAAGCTTGCCGCGACCGGCGTCGGCATCGTCTACATCTCGCACCGGCTGGAGGAAGTGCCCGATATCGCCGACCGCGTGACGGTGATGCGCGACGGCCGCGTCGCCGGCATCACCGAGCCGCATGCGCCGCAGGCCGAACTGGTCCGCCTCCTGGTCGGGCGGCCGCTCGACGAGCTTTATCCCGAACGCGCCAAAAGCGCCGGCGAGATGCTGCTCAGCTTGAAGAACGCCAGCTTCAGGCTCGCCCGCGAAAGCGCCGGCTGGCAGCCGCCGGACGGCATCTCGCTCGAAGTCAGGGAAGGCGAGATCGTGGGTCTTGCCGGCATCATGGGCGCCGGGCGCACGGAGCTGCTTTCCGCGCTCTACGGCACCGGCCTTGCCGGCCGCTGGCAGGGCGAGGTCGCGGTCGACGGCCGGCCGGTGAAGCTCGAATCCATCCATGCAGCGCGCAAGGCCGGCATCGCCTTCGTCACCGATGACCGGCGCGGCAGCGGCCTGATGCTCAGGATGGCGGTCGGCCTCAATCTGGTGATGTCGGTGATCCGCCGCATCTCGCCGGTAGGCCTGATGTCGCCGCGCCGCCAGGCCGAAGCCGTGCGGCAGTCCTTCGGCCAGTTCGACATTCGCCCGAAGAACCCGGACATCGCCGTCGGCGCGCTGTCGGGCGGCAACCAGCAGAAGGTGGTGCTGGCCAAGGAAATCCTAGGCAAGCCGCGGCTCCTGCTGCTCGACGAGCCGACGCGCGGCGTTGATGTCGGCGCCAAAGGCGAGATCTACGCGCGGCTCAGGGCGCTCGCGGCGCAGGGGCTGGGCATATTGGTCGCGTCGAGCGAAATGCCGGAGCTGATCGGGCTTTGCGACCGGATCGTGGTGCTGCGCCAGGGGCGCAATGTGGCGGAATTCATCGGCGGCGTCGACGAGCACACCGTGCTTGCCGCGGCAAATGGCAGGGAGGCCTGATGTCGGACCAGAAGATTTCGGTGGCTGCAAGCCCGGCGCCTGCGGTGGCGACGAAGCATCGGGTCGATCCGTTGGCCATCATCGTGCGCTTCCAGAGCCTGATCGGCCTGGTGCTGGTGGCGATCGGCGGCGTCATCTTCTCGCCCCGGCGGCATGGCGAGATCCTGTTCCTCAACCCCGACAACATCGCCAACATCGTGCGCGCCGTGTCGGAGACCGGCATCATCGCCATCGGCATGACCTTCGTCATCATCACCGCCGGCATCGACCTGTCGGTAGGCGCTGTGCTTGGCCTCTCCGCCGTCGTCACCGCCACCATGATGATCTCCGGCGGCTTCGGCCTTATCGCCACCATCCTGGCCGTGCTCGTCATGGGTACCGTCTTCGGCATCATCCAGGGCACGATTTCCACCCGCTTCCGGCTCGAGCCCTTCATCGTCACGCTCGCCGGCCTGCAGGCCGCGCGAGGTCTGGCGCTCGTCGTTTCCGGCAACCAGTACATCAACATTTCCTATGGCGACGGACCAGGCCTGGCGCCGCCGGTGTTCGCGGTGCTCGGCGAGCGTCTGTTCGACAACACTGTGCCAGTGGCGACCATCGTCTTCATCATCTTTGCCGCGATCGCCACTCTGGTGCTCAACACCACCCGCTTCGGCCGCTACGTCTATGCCGTCGGCGGTAACGAGCGCGCCGCGCGCATTTCCGGCGTGCCGGTGTCGATGGTGAAAATCTCGGTCTACGCCATCACCGGCTTTGCCTCCGCGCTTGCCGGCATCGTGCATGCCGGCCAGTTCAACTTCGGCAGCGCCAATGACGGCATGGGCTATGAGCTCACGGCCATCGCCGCCGTTGTCATCGGCGGCACCAGCCTGTTCGGCGGTGCGGGCTCGATGGTCGGCACCGTCGCCGGCACCATCATGCTGGGCGCACTGGCCAACATCCTTCAGCTCAACAACATCACCCCCGCCATGCAGCTGCTCGCGACCGCCGCGATCATCGTCTTGGCGGCAGTGCTTCAATCCCTCGTTCGCCGCCGCGAGGGTTTGGGACGATAGGAGGTCGGCGGCAGCATCCCGCACCAAAGGTCTGGCATCCCGAGCCGGACGAGGAGGAGATTGAGCATGAGAACCACACAGAGAGGATTAAGCAGCGCGCTCAAAGCCGTGCTTCTGGCCGGCGCCGGCCTGTGCATAGCGGGCACCGCGCAGGCGGCCAACCCGATGGTGAAGGCCTGTGCCAAGGACGGCCAGTTCGTCATCGGCTTTTCGCAGGCCAACAACGCCGAGCCCTACCGCCAGCACGTCAATGACGAGCTGACGGCGGCGGCCAAGGAAGTGCCGGGCTTCACGCTGCAGATCGCCGACGGCGCCGGCAACGTCAACACGCAGACCTCGCAGGTCGACAACTTCATCACCCAGAAGGTCGATCTCTTGCTGATCTCGCCCTTCGAGGCGGCGCCCCTGACGCCGGCCGTGAAGCGCGCCATGGATGCCGGCATTCCGGTGATCGAGCTCGACCGCAAGACGGTGGGCGACCCAGGCAAGGACTACACGGCCTTCATCGGCGGCGACAATTTCAAGATCGCCCAGGAAGCCGGCAAGTTCACGGCATCGAAGCTTTTGCCCGATGGCGGCGAGGCGGCGGTGCTGGAAGGCCTGCCGAGCTCGACGCCGGCAGTGGAGCGCCTGAACGGCTTCAAGGACGGCGTGAAGGCGAACCCGAAGATCCAGATCGTCGCCGAGCAGGCCGCCGACTGGGTTCCGGATAAAGCCCAGACCGCCTTTTCCGCGATGCTCCAGGCGCATCCCGACATCAAGGTGCTCTATGCCTCGAACGACATGATGGCGGCGGGCGCGCTGCTGGCCGCCAAGGGCGCCGGCAAGGACGTGAAGATCATCGGCACCGACGGCCTACCGGGTCCTGCCGGCGGCATCGAGGCGGTCGCCAAGGGCGACTGGGCGGCGACCTTCACCTACCCGACCGGCGCCAAGGAAGCGATCGAGATGTCGAAGAAGATCCTGCTCGACTGCGCGAGCTCGGTGGAGCCCACGGTGACGGTGGACACCACCGCGATCACGGCGGAAAACGCCAAACAGCTGATGGGGAAGTAGGGTAGGGTCCGGCCCTACATCGAAGTTGACATGACAAGGCCCCTCACGGGGCCTTGTTTTTTGGGGTCCAGGCGCTGTGCGCTGACGGTTTCATCGGTATCGGCGGCGGCGCGAATCCGTGTTAAGCCGCCGCACCACCAACCAAAGGACGACGCCAGTGAACGAACCCACTGTGGCCCAAGCGACCGAAAGCATCTACGCCTCGCTCCGTGCGGACAATGCCGACATCGACGCACATATCGCGACGCTTAAGGCGGCGCTGGCACGAGAAGGGTTAAAAGAGGCGGTGTTCGATCCGACCAGGTTGGCGCACAACAACCGCTCGGGCCGCAAGTTGATGCAAGCTTATTTTCGGCAGCGCGGCGTGACCGTTAAGTTTTCGAACCAGTAGGGCCGCGCGCCGACTGGGCGCCGGACAAGGCGCAGTAGGAAACGCTGGTGCACCCGGCCACGGACGGAAAACCGTTACACAGTTTTCCCGGCATCGCTCAAGGCATCATCTCGGCCTGGTGGGCGCTCATCGGCGCCATGTTCAGGTTGAGATGGGCCATGATCCACACCGAGCCGATCACGACGAGCGCGACGATCAGCACGCCGAAGGCGAGCGCCAGCACGTTGTTGGTGTTGTCCGGCCCGGTGGTCAGGTGCAGGAAGAAGACGAGATGCACGCCCATCTGCGCGATGGCCAGCACCACCAGCGCCGAGATCACCGCCGGCTGGTAGATCAGGTTGGTTTGGGCGGCGAGGAATGAGGCGATGGTCAACAGGATCGCCAGGCCGAAGCCGAGCAGATAGCCCGACAGCCCTCCCGCCGGCTCGTGTTCGGTGATGCTCTCTTCGCCCGGCGCTGTATCGCGGCGGTCGAGCTCTTCGTCGGTCCGGCTGTTGATGTCGCTCATGGTGATGCTCCCAGGAGATAGACCAGGGTGAAGATGGCGATCCAGATGATGTCGAGCGTGTGCCAGAACAGGCCGAAGCAGTGCAGCCGCCGCAACAAGTCCGGCCGGAAGCCCTTCACCCAGAGCTGCGCCATCATGGTGCCGAGCCAGAGCAGGCCGAGCCCGACATGGGTGCCGTGGCAGCCGACGAGGGCGAAGAAGGCGGAGAGGAAGGCGCTGCGCGAGGGGCCCGCCTGCTCGTTCGCCATCGCCGCGAACTCCTGCACCTCGAGGAACAGGAAGGCGGCGCCGAGCAGGCCGGTGACGAGCAGCCAAAACTGGGTGGCGGCGATCGACCGGCGGTGGGTCGCGAGCGTCGCAAGGCCGCCGGTGAAGCTCGAGGTGAGCAGAAGCCCGGTCTGCGCCGCGATGCGGGTGAGCTCGAACAGCTCCTTGCCGGTCGGCCCGCCGGCCGTCGCCCGGGACAGCACGGCGAAGGATGCGAAGAAGGCCGAGAACATGATGATGTCGGACAACAGGAAGATCCAGAAGCCGTAGGCGGCCGTGACGAATTTCGAGGCCGGGCCGCCCTTGCCATGGCCTGTCGCCGGGAACAGGCCGTGGCCGTGCGCGCTGGACTGTCCGGGCCGGTATGGTTCGTGTATTGCGCTGCCGGCAGTGATGTCGCTCATGCCACGCGCTCCCTCTTACGCATCCAGGCAAGCTGCGCGGCTCTGCCGTCGCGGTCGATACGCTCGACCTCGTCCGCCGGAATCTCGTAGTCGCCATGCTCGCGCCAGGCGAAGACGACGAAGGTGGCGTAGGCGCCGAGAAAGCCGACGATCGCCAGCCACCAGATATGCCAGATCAGCGCGAAGCCGATCAGCGTGGCGAAGAAGGCGGCGACGAAGCCGGTCGGGCTGTTGCGCGGCATCTCCACCGGCTCGTAACTTTCGTCTTTGGCCGGGGCTTGCCCGTCCAGCGCCCGCTGCTTGACCGTCCAGTAGGGCTCCTCGTTCTCGACATAAGGCAACCGCGCATAGTTGAAGAAAGGCGGCGGCGAGGATGTCGACCATTCCAGCGTGCGGCCGTCCCACGGATCGCCGGTCTCGTCGCGCAGTTCGTCGCGATGCCTGATCGAGACGATGAGCTGCGCGACCTGACACGCTGCGCCGACGATCATCACCGCAATACCGATCGCGGCCACGATCAGCCACGGCGTCCACAGGTCCATGTCGATGTGCTGGAGGCGGCGCGTCATGCCGAGCAGGCCGACGATATAGAGCGGCACGAAGACCAGCACATAGCCGGCAAGCGTGAACCAGAACGCGGCCTTGCCCCAGCCTTCATGCAGACGGAAGCCGAAGGCTTTCGGGAACCAGTAGGTGAAGCCGGCGAAGGCGGCAAACAGCACGCCCGAGATGATCACATTGTGGAAATGCGCCACGAGGAAGAGCGAATTGTGGAGCATGAAGTCGGCCGGCGGCACGGCAAGCAGCACGCCGGTCATGCCGCCGATGATGAAGGTGGTGACGAAGGCCAGCGCCCACAGCATCGGCGTGTCGAAGCGTACGCGCCCGCCATACATGGTGAAGAGCCAGTTGTAGATCTTGACCCCGGTGCCGACGGCGATGACCGAGGTTGCGATGCCGAAGGCCGCATTGACGTCGGCCCCGGCGCCCATGGTGAAGAAGTGGTGCAGCCAGACCATGAAGGAGACGATGCAGATGAACAGCGTCGCCGCGACCATCGACCGGTAGCCGAACAGCGGCTTCGACGAGAAGGTCGAGAAGATCTCGGAATAGATCCCGAAGGCGGGAAGCACGAGGATGTAGACCTCGGGATGCCCCCACGCCCAGATGAGGTTCATGAACATCATCTGGTTGCCGCCGGCTTCGTTGGTGAAGAAGTGGAAGCCGAGATAGCGGTCGAGTGTGAGCATGGCGAGCGTGGCGGTGAGGATCGGAAAGGCCGCGACGATCAGCAGGTTGGAGGCGAGCGAGGTCCAGCAGAACATCGGCATGTGCAGATAGCCCATGCCGGGCGCGCGCATCTTGAGGATGGTCGTCGCCAGGTTGACGCCGGTGAGCAGCGTGCCGACGCCGGAGATCTGGATCGACCAGAGGTAATAGTCGACGCCGACGCCCGGCGAGTAGGTCGTCTCCGACAGCGGCGCATAGGGCAGCCAGCCGGTGCGCGCGAACTCGCCGACGACGAGCGAGATGTTGACGAGCAGCGCCCCGGTCGCCGTCAGCCAGAAGCTCACCGAATTCAGCGTCGGGAAGGCGACGTCGCGGATGCCGAGCTGCAGCGGCATGACGAAATTCATCAGCCCGATGACGAAGGGCATCGCGGCGAAGAAGATCATAATCGTGCCGTGGGCCGAGAACACCTGGTCGTAATGCTCCGGCGGCAGGTAGCCCGGCCCGTGGATGGCCAGCACCTGCTGCGTGCGCATCATGACGGCGTCGACGAAGCCGCGAAAAAGCATCAGCGCCGCCAGCACGATATACATGACGCCGATGCGCTTGTGGTCGACCGAGGTGATCCACTCGTGCCAGAGATAGGGCCAGTAGCCTTTCACCGTGACCCAGATCAGCACCGCGACGGCCGCCAGGAAGACGATGAGGGCAGAACCCAGCGGGATGGGCTGATCGAAGGGAATGGCCGACCAGTCGAGCTTGCCGAGCATCGTCATCCTCCCACTTTGGGCTGTTGAGCCGGGGGCGGCGTTCCCGCCTTGAACTCAGATTTCGGGCTCACCTGCGGCTCGCCGGCGGCGGTTTCGGCGGGTCCCGGTCCCGGCGGCAAAGTTTGGCGCACGATCGCGTCGAACAGGCCTGGCTGCACATGGCCGAAGGACGCCGGCGGCGCTTTGATGCTCTGCCTGGCAAGCTCGCGATAGGCGTTGGCGTTGAGCACGCCGCCGCCGCCATGCAAGGAAGAGATCCAGCGGGTGAACGCGTCGGTCGAGACTGCCCGCAGGCGGAAATTCATGTCGGAAAAGCCGTCGCCGCTGAAATGCGCCGACAGGCCGAGATAGTCGCCCTCGCGGTCGGCCTGCAGGTTGAGCTCGGTCTGCATGCCGTTCATGACATAGACCATGCTGCCGAGCTGCGGCACGAAGAAGGTGTTCATCACGCTGGCCGAGGTCATCTTGAAACGCACCGGCACGCCGGCCGGGATGACGAGCTGATTGACCGTCCCGACGCCCTGGTCCGGGTAGAGGAACAGCCACTTCCAGTCGAGCGCCACCACCTGGATGTCGAGCGGCGGCTGGCTGGAGTCGATCGGCCGGCGCGGATCGAGATGGTAGGACCCGTAATAGATCAGCCCGCCGAGGAAGAGGATGGTGAGTGTGGGGATCGACCAGACGATCAGCTCGATGCGGCCCGAATAGGTGAATTCCGGTTCGTAGCGGGCGTTGCGGTTCGAAGCGCGGAACATCCAGGCAAACAAAAGCAGCGCCACCAGCGTCGGAATGACGATGACCAGCATCACCGCCAGCGAGTTGAGCAGGATCGTGCGGTTGCCAGCGCCGATCGGGCCCTGCGGGTCGAGCACCCCTCCCGCGCAACCGGACAGCGTTGCGATCAAGACTATCCAGAGTGGCGAGCGGCCTCGCCCGGATCTAGGGAGCGGAAGCACTGGAACGGATCATGTGCGGTGGGAACATGTTGGTGGGAGGCTGTGAAGGCCGGCACGGCGTCGGCGTTTGAGGAACTCGCGTCGGTGAGGGGCGCGTTTTGCGGCATCTTTCATCTGAAGTCTCCCCGGATGCAGAGGCACTTCTGCAAAAGCTCCGCCCCCTGCCGAACAGGGCATCTCCCTCAAGCACCTGCCGCTCGTTCCGCAGAGGCGGTTCATGCCCGGTGGCTGGACGGGCTTGGGGAGAAATAGGGCGCGGCTCCGGCCCGACCAGACGGCCATCTCGGCACGCTTGTAATCGCTGACCGCTCGCCAGGGTGGTGACAAGGCGCGCGGCGCGTGCATTTCTATTGCGCCGGAACTTGAACCGACCTTGGAGGAAAACCTTGTCCGAGATTGCAACCATCCTGTCCATCCTTGGCGTTTTCCTGCTGGGCGCGATGAGCCCCGGGCCTAGCTTCGTCGTCGTCTCGCGCATCGCGGTGGCCGGCGAGCGCACGGACGGCCTGGCGGCGGCGATCGGCATGGGCATTGGCGGCTTCATCTTCGCCACCATTGCGGTCGCGGGCCTGACCGCACTGCTCGTCCAGGTCGCCTGGCTGGACATTGTCCTGCGCATTGCCGGCGGCGCCTACCTGTTGTGGATCGGCATAAAGATCTGGCGCGGTGCCAACGAGCCGATCGAGATCGCGAGCGGTGCCTCGGTGCGCGCCGGCTCGTTCTGGCGGGCGCTGCGTCGCGCGCTTCTGGTGCAGCTCGCCAACCCGAAGACGGCGATCTTCTACGCCTCGATGTTCGCGGCCATGCTGCCGTCCTCGCCGCCGCTCTGGATGCTCTTCGTCCTGCCGCCGCTGCTCTTCTGCAACGAATTCGTCTGGTACGCGGTTGTCGCCTTCGCCTTTTCCTCCAGCAAGCCGCGCTCGGCCTATCTCAGCACCAAGCACTGGATCGACCGCGCCGCCGGCGCCGTCGTCGGCGCGCTCGGGATCAAGCTGATGTGGGAGGGCATGGCCGCCGCGCGGCGTGGCATCGGCGGCTGAGGTGAGGCCGAAACCCCGCGGGGTTGGGGAGAAGCGGCGGATATCGTGAAACTTTCTGATTTTCAGGCCGTTGTCGGCCTGATGTCAGAGGCTAAATCCAAACTGAAACCGACCGACCGCGCCAAACGGCGTGGTGCCCAGAAGTCGCGCCCAGAAAAGCCGCACGAAGAAAAGCCGCACGAAGAGGAGTCGCGCCCAAAGAAATCGAGCGAAGAGAAGGAATCCACCGCCGAAGCCGCGCCCGAGGTCGACGGCCAGGCCGCGCCGCCGCCGGATGCCGTCGAGCCCAATCCTGAGCTGACGCCCGAACAGGCCGAGCAGGCGCGCAAGAAATACCTGCTGCGGCGTTTCTGGATCAGCGGGCGCGGCTACTGGGGCCGGCATGGCGACAAGCTCGCCTTGCCGTTCACGATCGGGCTGCTGGTCCTGATATGCACCAATGTCGGCTTCCAGTATGGCATCAATGTCTGGAACCGCGCGTTTTTCGACGCTATCGAGCAACGCAATGTCCATACCGTGTATTTCCTCAGCGCCATCTTCCTGCCGCTGGTGGCCGGCAGCGCGAGCCTTGTCGTCGCGCAGGTCTATCTGCGCATGACGATCCAGCGCCGCTGGCGCTCCTGGCTCACCACATCGGTCATCGCGCGCTGGCTCGCCAACGGCCGCTACTATCAGCTGAACCTTGTGGCTGGCGACCACACGAACCCCGAAGCCCGCCTCACGGAGGATTTGCGCATCGCCACCGAGTCGCCTGTCGATTTCATCGCCGGCGTCCTCAACGCGTTTCTGTCGGCCTCGACCTTCATCGTGGTGCTGTGGACGATCGGCGGGGCGCTCAGCCTGCCGATCGGCGGTTCGACCGTCACCATTCCCGGCTTCCTCGTCATCACCGCGGTGCTCTATGCCGCGATCACCTCCACTTCGATGACGGTCATCGGCCGCCATTTCGTCCAGCTCTCGGAGCAGAAGAACCAGGCGGAAGCCGAATTCCGCTATGTGCTGACACGCGTGCGCGAAAACGGCGAGAGCATTGCCTTGCTCGGCGGCGAGGAGGAGGAACGCAGCGGCATCGACAGGACGTTTGGCGGCGTGCTCAGGCGATGGGCGCTGCTGACCGGCCAGCACATGCGCACGGCGGTGGTCTCTCAAGGCTCGAGCCTGTTCGCGCCGGTCGTGCCGGTGCTGCTGTGCGCGCCAAAGTTCCTTGAAGGCTCGATGACGCTCGGCCAGGTGATGCAGGCGGCTTCGGCCTTCGCCATCGTGCAGGGCGCGTTCGGATGGCTGGTCGACAACTATCCGCGGCTTGCCGACTGGAACGCGTCGGCCCGCCGCATCGCCTCGCTGATGATGTCGCTCGACGGGTTGGAGCGCGCCGAACGGAGCGAGGCGTTCGGACGCATCAGACACGGCGAAACGCAAAACGGCGCCATGCTCAGCCTGGACGATCTTTCCGTGACGCTTAACGACGGCACCGGCGTGGTCAAGGAAACCGAGGTCGAGATCGAACCGGGCGAGCGGGTGCTGGTCTCCGGCGAATCCGGCACGGGCAAGTCGACGCTGGTGCGGGCAGTCGCCGGGCTGTGGCCGTGGGGCGGCGGCAGCGTCAATTTCCACGCCGACAGGCGGCTGTTCATGCTGCCGCAACGCCCCTACATCCCCACCGGCACGCTGCGCCGCGCAGTTGCCTATCCGGCCCCCGCCGACAACTGGACGACCAGGAAGATCAATGCCGCCCTCGACAAGGTCGGCCTAGGTTATCTGAAGGACAGGCTCGAGGAAGAGGCGCCATGGGACCAGACGCTCTCCGGCGGCGAAAAGCAGCGCCTCGCCTTCGCGCGTCTTCTCTTACACTGCCCCGACATCGTCGTGCTGGACGAGGCGACCTCGGCGCTCGACGAGAAGAGCCAGGACAAGATGATGCGGACGCTGATCCGCGCATTGCCGAAGGTCACCATCATCAGCGTGGCGCACCGCGCCGAGCTGGAAGCTTTTCACAGCCGCAAGATCACGCTGGAACGGCGCGAGGGCGGGGCGAAGCTTGTCAGCGATGTCGAGCTTATGCCGAGGAAGCGGAAGCGGAGTCTCATCACACGCGCCTTGTGGGGCTCCGGGGGTGCGATCCGAAGACGGCGTGAGCAGGGCGGCAAGCGCGGCTCATAAGCCCCGCGCTTTTGCCGAAAGAATCCGACGACGAATGCATCGGCGATCTCTGGCGCATTCGCGTGCCCGGACCGGTCGAGCGGCGCTGCCGATTGCGATGCTCCACCGTTCCCTTGCGATTTTCGGGAATACGGCGACCAAGCGCGGCGTTGAAGACATTGAAGGGACAGCCGCCCCCGCCGCTGTTGGCCTTCCGATCACCTTAAGGTCGCGCATCGGACGGGACATTGAACTCCTTGCAATCATTGGAGAACCCATGATGCGAACACTTATCCTCATTGCAGCGTTTTCGCTGCTCGCCGGCCCCGTGTCGGCAGCCGATCACCTCTTCAGCGCCACAGCGGCAGGTGGTTTGACCACCGACAGCCAGCCGTTCCAGAACGGCATAAACAACACGGCTCCGACAGCCGACGCCGTGCCGGGGCAGGGTAGTCCGCTGTCCGGCGCCGAGCATACAGTGCCGGCCACCGACACGCAGACGGGTGCCTCGACTAGGAGCATGCCGTCGGCCATTGACGGCAAGACGGCACCATCGGCCAACGCTCACTGACAGTCGCTTCACCCTCCGAGCGCTCTCCGGGCGGTATCCATAGATCACCAGGGTGCCGCCCAGGGGTGTTGGGTAGGAGCGCACCGCCCGGCCGTCAGTCGTCACGCGCACTCATCGGCCGGAACGGCCGGGCGTGGGGCGCGTTTTCTGGCCGATGGACTGGCTGCAACTGGGACTGCTCTGCGGCGCAGGCTTTCTGGCCTGGACCCTCAACACGCTGTCGGCCGGCGGCGCCGGTCTGCTGCTGATTCCCGCGGTCACCTTCCTGACCGGCAGCGCTGCCGTCGCTCCGGTGATCACGCTCACCGAGCTCATGGCAAATCCGGCGCGGATCCTGGCGTTTCGCCGCGACGTCGATTGGAGCATCGTGCGCTGGTATTTGCCCGGAGCCGTCGCCGGCGCGGCGGCCGGCGCCTGGCTGTTCGCCAGCGCACGCGCCGAGTGGCTGCAGATCCTCATCGGGCTCTATCTGATAGGCGCGGTTTGGGAGTTCCGGGGCGGCGCACGCGAGCGCAGCTATCGAGCCCGGCGCTGGTGGTTCTTGCCCGCCGGTCTCATCGTGTCCCTGCTCTCGGCGCTGATGGGCATGGTGGGCCCGGTGCTGAACTCGCTTTACCTGAACTATGGTTCCAGCAAGGAGACGCTGGTGGCGACGAAGTCGGTGAACTCCTTCGCGACCGATGTGGTCAAGATCGCGGTGTTCACCGGCCTCGGAGTGTTCAGCGGGCACGCCCTTGCCTTCGGCCTGGCGACCGGGTTCGGCGCGGCGCTCTCGACGCTTGCTGCAAAGCCATGGCTCGAGCGGATGAGCGGACGCCAATTTCGCACGGCAGTCCCGGCGCTGATGGCCGTGAGCGGCGTCCTGATGATCTGGAAGCAGCACGAGCTCATCATCGCGCTCTATCACCAACTCGCGAGCGGCCTGCCGACTCTAGGCGGGGTCGCGTGGGATTAGGGCATGTCTCCCGAAAGTGGGAACCGGTTTCGGGACAAAGACATGCGCAAAATCAAAAACCTAAAGCGCATGGAGCGAATCTGAAAGATCGCGACGCGCTTTAGGGCATGCCTGGCGGCCCTTTGGTCACGAGTCATCATCAGCGTGGCGCACCGCGCCGAGCTGGAAGCCTTCACAGCTGCAAAGATCGCCCTGGAGCTGGCGCCGAGGAAGCGAAAGCGGGGGTTGCTGCAGCGGGCGTTGTGGGGGAGCAGCGAGAGGCGGCGTGACATGAGATAGGGCTGGGGCGGCCATCAAGTGATGGCCGCTGGCGGTCGCGGGCCTTCTGGCCCAGATCGCGGCGAAAATGGGTTCGTGAAGCCTGTTCCGTGGGCTATAATGCGGTCAATCGCCGTTGCATTGAGGTACCGGCATGCCGGTATCGATCGTCCCTATCAATGGCCTTTTCGTTGTCGGAGGGACATCGTGAACCTCTTGATTGTCTTTGGAACGACCGAAGGGCAGACGCGGAAAATTGCCGAACGGGTGGCAACGGACGTTCGCGGGCGCGGGCACCAGGTCGAGCTGCTGGATAGCGCGGAGTTCACATCCGATTTGAAGCTCGGGCATTTCGACGCGTTCGTCATTGCCGGATCGGTGCACCAGGAGCATCACCAGGAAGCCATCACGAACTTCGTCTTTGCGCATCACGAACTGCTGAGCACCAAGCCTTCGGCCCTGATATCCGTCAGCCTGTCGGCGGCGCTGAAAGGACACGAAGCGGACGCTCAAAAATACGTGGATCGCTTCGTCTCCGTGACAGGATGGCAACCGCGCATGACCCTCCTTCTCGGAGGTGCCTTGCGTTTCACCAAGTACGATTACTTTCAGGAGCAGTTCGTCAGATTCGTCGTCATGAAGGGTGGCGATCCGAACCCCGAGCGCGATTACGAATTCACCGACTGGAACGCACTCGCTGACTTCACCGATCGATTTCTCGAGACGATCGGCTAAAGCATGTCTCCCGAAAGTGGGAACCGGTTTCGGGACAAAGACATGCGTAAAGTCAAAAAACTAAAGCGCATGGAGCGAATCTGAAAGATCGCGACGCGCTTTAGTCGAAGAGGTGCCTGAGCCCGGCTGGGCCTGCATCGCGATTATGCCAGGGCGTTCCCTGCCTTGTAACCGCGAGGCGGAAGCCGATAGGGACATTAAGCAGCGGCGGGCGCCTGTTGCTTGTTAAGCCCGCGCATTTTAGCCGCTTTATTGGAAGCACTCGAAAGGGGTCATGGTGAAGGGGGTTGCGGTCTTAACCGAAGGAAGAAGCGGTTCGAGCTGGCTGGGAAGCCTTACGAATGCGACAGGCATCATGGGCTGTTCGGGAGAATGGCTCAAGTCGGCCTATTTGGGCTTGGAGCCTCGCAGATACGATGTCCTTGAAGAAACGGTCATCCGGAAATCCGCGACCGAAAACGGTCGCTTCGCCATCAAGGTGTTTCCGCGCCATCTGATCTGGTCAAAGGGCAAATGCGGCAAGGATTTCCTGCTCGAAATTCGCAGGAACAACGATCTGGGCTTCATCCTACTTGAACGCCGTGATCGTCTTCGCCAGGCCATTTCGTTCTACCGCGCCAGCGCTTCGCGCTTGTGGTCAATCCGGCACAAGGGGGCCGGCACGCCTGTTGAGTACAGCTTTGCCGGCATCAGCCGGGCCTTCTTCCAGATCGAGCAAAGCTACGCATTCTGGCGGGCTTACCTGAACCTTTCGCAATTGCCCTACCGGCAGTTCGTCTACGAGGACCTCCAGCCGGACCCGCGGCCCTATGTCGAAGCCGTCGCGCAATTGCTGGATGTTCCTGTTCCGGCAACAGTGCCGGTCTCCCCATATGCGATTCAGCGGGATGACCTCACCGAGGATTGGGCAAAGCGCTTTCGGCAGGAAGCCGCGGAGAAAGGCGCCATCGAGGCGATCGAGGATGAGCAGGTGCCGCGCACGCTCGACAATCTGGCCCGTTTTGCAACGAAGCGGTCACTCACCAGAAGGCGGTTTTGACGGCCACAGCCGCGACATCGCCCCGGCGCGGCGCGAGGGCGGGGCGATGCTTGAATTCCTCGCCCCCGCGGGAGCGGGGGGTCCGAAGGACGGGCGAGACCCGTGGCTCGCCCCGGCACGGTGGCTCGGCGCGCAGCGCCGAGACGGAGGGGGGCGGCGCTGCCGTCTGCGGTTGTCCAGCCCTTCCGATGACGCCATCGAGAAGTCCCTGCCGAAGACAGTCTGTGCAATTTCCGGGGCTGCCGCACGCTGCAGACAAAGCGTGCGTGCTTCGGCTAGAGTTTTGCCGGGCGCCAATCATCGAAGGGGAGCATCGAGGTGAGCGAAGTCACCAATCCAAGGCCGATCGCTGAGATCGCCAGCTATCACGCCCATATCTACTATGACGGCGAGGCTGAGCGGCGGCAGGCCGAATGGTTGCGCCAGCGCATCGGCGAACGTTTCCGCGTGCGCCTGGGCAATTGGCGCGACGAGCCGGTCGGCCCGCACCAGCAGCCCATGTACCAGGTCTCCTTCGCGACCGGGATTTTCGCGACGCTCGTTCCCTGGCTGATGCTGAACCACGGCGGCTTGAGCATCCTCATCCACCCCAACACCACCAACCCCAAGCGCGACCATCTGGTCGACCCGATCTGGATCGGCCGCCCGCTGGCGGTCAAGGGCGATGAGCTTGGCGAGGAGGACGAGGCGGAGGAGGCGCTGGAGGTGAATACGGAGCCGACGCTGGGGGTGTAAGGGGAGGCGCCGGCGACAAGGTCGGGCTCGACTATCGGAAAGACAGGATCGAGGAAGACGCGCCATGGGACCAGACCGTGTCCGGCGGGGACAAAAGCGGCTCGCCTTCGCGCGCCTTTTGCCGCGATATCCTCGTGCTGGATGGGCGTCGCGCACCGCGCCGAGCCGGCTGCACGGCCCGCACGCGCTCACGGCTTTCCGCCACCGCCTCATCTGGCAAGCCGACGATCTGGATTGTCAGATGGAATAATTGCCATCAATGACCAAAGTCCCTCATCCCGGTATTCCGAGGTTAGCGACTGTTTTTCACCCCTGCCTAAGAGGGATATCGGAAACAATAACCTGCGATTCCGCGTCCTCCACGCCCTTCGCGGCAAGTAATTCGACGATCGCTTCCCTCATCTCAAAAGGGAAGTTCGTAGGGCCGATGATCACCCGGTCGACCAGTTCAGGAACTGTGATACCGGTTAGACCCTCCTCTGGAACGTCCGCGAGCGGGATCTTCTGCACGATCTGGGGTACTCCCCGGATCACCTCCACTGATGGCGCAATGCGGGCAGATTTCTTGAACGCGGGGTTATAAACCACGCGCCATTCGCGTTCTTCGTGAAAGCCGGGGTGCTTTGTGCAAACCGTCGCTGAACGGAAGGCGTCGAATAGGCTATTTATTTAGAACATACGTCTTGCCCCACCGCTTTAGCGAATCGGGGTTGGACATTAGCCGCGGCAGCAGGAAAATCTCCGCCCCGGGCGGCAGTTCCTTCGACCACGTGTCGCGATAGATCGTGCCGTCGATCGCGACGGCGATGCCGGGATCGATCAGGGGCTCCAAGGCGGGCGAGGCGCGCTCGCCTGCAGGAAGCAGACTGAAGGGCCGCACCCTAGGCGTAAGCATTCGCCGAGGGCGCAGAATCAAAACATCAACGTTATCGCTGAGGTTCGCAGTTCTGGTGTCGGTCCGATCGCAGTCCGCGCTATCCCGACCAGTTTGTCGTAACCGTGTGCGGTACTCCCCGAATAGACTGTTCTGTAGTATTGCGAATCGACTTAATCGACTTTGAAAATTCGGAGATTCCATTGCTTCGCCGCAGTCTTATTGCCATTGTCGCGGTCGCTCTTACCGCTTGCGTCGCGTCCTCCATTGATCCGCAGAGCAAGGCCTCTATAGGCTTCGTCTACGTGGAGCCTGTGCAGTTATCAAAAGCCTCTGTCTTTGCGCCAAATCTAAGCGAGGCAAATGCAAGTTCTGGGAAAGTGCCCGCCACGGTGGCAGAGGCTACTGCTCGTCTTCAAGAGGTCGTGGATACGCGTACAAATCTCCGCGAGCTCATCGAGAGTCAGGCGAAGGAAGACCTCATTACCAAGGGATATCGCGTGACAGACGCGGCATCAGCCGCCTCCGCCAGGCTGAAGATCAACGTCTACCACGCATTGAGCGTTCCAGTTGGCGCAAACGATGGGCGAGGGATTGCGATGACCGTCAGCGCTGAGATGGTTCGTTCATCGGACGGCAAGCGGTTGATGTTCGCCGGCGCGAGCCAAATCAAGGATGCTGAAGCGAAGGGAGTTCGCATGGCACCCTATGCCGAATGGTTCACCAATGACGATTTCCTCGTAGAGCAGTACCGCTTGGTAGCTCGGCTGCTTACTGCTCAGGCCCTTGCGGGCCTATAGGGACGTAAAAACTCGGTGGAGGCGACGTCCAGCACCGGATCTAACCCCCGCGAAAACTGTGAAAGCAGAAGCAAGGCCTCGTCGCGGGCCTGATCGACCGACCATGCGGGCGATTGCGATCGCCGGTCCGCCTATCCCCCCGCCAGCCGCGGTAGCAGGAAAATCTCCGCCTCGGGCGGCAGCTCCTTCGACCACGTATCGCGATAGATCGTGCCGTCGATCGCCACCGCAATGCCGCGATCGATCAGGGGTTCGAAGGCGGGATACTGTTCCGCGAGTTTGCGGAACAGCTCCCTGATGTCCTTGGCCTCGATGTCGAGCTTGCTCTGGCCTCCGGCGGCAGCACTGAGCGACCCCCAGAGCGTCACCTCGACCATCAGAGCAAGAACCTCATCAATGCTCTAGCCTTCCCGTTCGGCCTCGAGCGCCGCCAGGATGCGCGGCGGCGACATCGGGATGTGAGTCATGCGCACGCCCACCGCGTTCGACACCGCATTGGCGATCGCCGCCAGCGGCGGCACGATCGAGGTCTCGCCGACGCCGCGCACGCCATAGGGGTGGTTGGGGTTGGGGATTTCGAGGATCTGCGTGTCGATCATCGGCAGGTCGGAGCATACCGGGATGCGGTAGTCGAGGAAGCCCGGGTTCTGCAGCCGCCCGTCCTTGCCGTAAATATACTCCTCGTTGAGCGCCCAGCCGATGCCTTGTGCCGCGCCGCCCTGGTACTGGCCCTCGACATAGGTCGGGTGCACCGCCTTGCCGGCGTCCTGCACCACCGTGTAGCGGATCACCCTAGTCGAGCCGGTCTCGGGGTCGACCTCGATGTCGCAGATATGGGTGGCGAAGGAGACGCCCGCGCCGTCGGCGACGAGCTCGCTATGGCCGGCGATCGGCCCGCCGGTCTTGCCGGACTGCGCCGCGATCTCCTTCAGCGACAGTTTGCCGAGATTGCCGTGCTTCTCGCCCTTGGCGACGGCGTGGCCGGCTTCCCAGGCGACATCGTCGACCGAAATGTCCCACATCTGCGCCGCGCGCTCGCGCAGCACCTTGATCGCGTTGCGGGCGGCCGAGATGGTCGCCATGGAGGAGGAGAAGGTGCCGCGGCTGCCGTCGGTCATGTCGTTGTAACCGAGGCTCGAGGTGTCGGCGACGATCGCCTTGACGTGGCTGTAGTCGATGCCGAGCTCCTCCGCCGCGACCAGCGACAGCGACGCGCGCGAGCCGCCCACGTCCACCGTGCCGACGGCGAGCGAGACCGAGCCGTCCATGCCGATGTTCAAGTCGGTGCAGGTCTGGCCGCCGAAGTTGAACCAGAAGCCGCAGGCCATGCCGCGCCCCTGGTTTGCTTTCAGCGGGGCCTTCATGTGCGGATGGTTCTTCACCGCTTCCAGCGTCGGGCCGATGCCGATCGGGCCGTAGACCGGGCCGTAGGAGGCGCGGGTGCCTTCCTGCGCCGCGTTCTTGATGCGGAACTCGACCGGATCCATGCCGATCTCCTTGGCGAGCTCGTCGACCGCGCTCTCCACCGCGAACGCCGCCATCGGCGCCGAAGGCGCGCGATAGGCCGCCGTCTTCGGCCGGTTGACCAGCACCTCGTAGCCGACGGTTTTGACGTTCTCGAGCTTATAGCAGGCGAACGCCGTCATGGCGCCGATCTCGGCCCACATGCCGGCATAGGGGCCGCAGGAGTAGCGCAGCGTCGCTTCGGCGGCGGTGATCGTGCCGTCCTTCTTGGCGCCGATCTTCACGTCGATCGAGGTGGCGCTGGTCGGGCCCGACGCGCGAAAAACCTCGTCGCGGGTCATCACCAGCTTCACCGGGCGGCCCGCCTTGCGCGACAGCGCCAGCGCCACCGGCTCGGCCCAGACATGGGTCTTGCCGCCGAAGCCGCCGCCGATCTCGGAGGAGGTGACGCGCAGCTTCGAGGCCTCGAGCCCAAGCAGCTGGGCGCAGTGCTGGCGGTAGACGAAATGGCCTTGTGTGCAGACCCACAGCTCCGCCGTGCCGTCGGCATTGACGCTCGCCACGCAGGCATGCGGCTCGATATAGCCCTGGTGCGTCTGCTCGGTCTTGAAGGAGCGCTCGACGATCATGTCGGCCTGGGCAAAACCCTGGTGGACATCGCCATGGCCGTATTGCGTGCGCTTGGAGACGTTGGAGGGCTTGACCGGCTTTTCCTCGAGGCCCTCGGTGAAGATGGCGTCGTTGATCAGCGGTGCGGAATGCTTCATCGCCTCGTCGACATCGGTCACATGCGGCAGCACCTCGTACTCGACCTCGATCAGCTTCAGCGCCTGCCGGGCAGTGCGGGCGTCGATCGCCGCCACCGCGGCCACCGCATGGCCGTCATAGAGCGCCTTCTTGCGCGCCATGCAGTTGTCGAGGATGTCGTACATGGCGGCATCGCCGTCGGTGAGGTCGGGCAGGTCGGCCGCGGTGATCACCGCCTTCACGCCGGCCAGCTTTTCGGCCTTCGAGGTGTCGATCTTCTTGATCACGGCGTGGGCGTGCGGGCTGCGCAGGATGCGCCCCACCAGCTGCCCGGCCATGTTGAAGTCGGCGCCGTAGCGGGCGCGGCCCGTCACCTTGTCGACGCCGTCGGGGCGGATGGGGCGCGTGCCGACGGAGGTGAAATTGCGGCCTGAGAAACGCGGATCGAAATTCATCGTTACGCTCCCTTCATCACGTTTGCCGCGTCCTGGACGGCGCGCACGATCTTGTCATAGCCGGTGCAGCGGCACAGGTTCCCGGCGAGCCCAAAGCGGATTTCCTCCTCGGTCGGGGAGGGGTTCTTTGCCAAAAGATCCTTGGCCGCCATCAGAAAGCCCGGCGTGCAGACGCCGCATTGCAGGGCGGCGTGCTCCAGGAACTTCTGCTGCAGCGGGTGCAGTTGGTCGCCATGCGCCATACCCTCGATGGTCTCGATCTGGCGGCCTTCGGCTTCCGCGCCCAGCACCAGGCAGGAGCAGACCAGCCGGTCGTCGACGATGACGCTGCAGGCGCCGCAGTCGCCGGTGCCGCAGCCTTCCTTGGCGCCGGTGAGCCCCAGCCGGTCGCGCAGCACTTCCAGCAGCGTCTCGTCCGGCTGGCACAGGTATTCGACGTGATCGCCGTTGATTGTCGTTGAAACCGCTACACCGGCCATCATTTGCCTCCTGCACGCTTATAGGCGGTGGTGGCGACACGCTTGGCCAGCACACCCGCAACTTTCCGTCTGAATTCGATGGTTCCGCGCTTGTCGTCGATCGGGCGGCAGGCGCCCGAGCAGATCTTGGCGAGCCGCTCCAGCGTCGCCTCGTCCGGCCTCCTGCCGATGAGGACCTCCGCGGCCTCCTCGACCAGCAGCACCGTCGGTGCGGCGGCGCCCAGCGCCACGCGTGCCGATTTGATGATGCCTTGCCCATCGATCGTCAGGTTCACGCCGGCGCTGACCACTGCGATGTCCATCTCGGTGCGCGGAATGAAGCGCTGATAGGCGTCGCCGGAATGCGGCGCGCGCTTGTCGAGCAGGATCGCCTCGATGATCTCGCCCTTGGCGAGCGAGGTGCGGCCCGGACCGGTCGGCACGGCTTCCACGGCAATCGTGCGCTTGCCTGAAGGCCCCGCGACCACAGCCTTGGCTCCGGCCGCCACCAGCGCCGGCACGCTGTCGGCGGCTGGCGAGGCGTTGCAGAGATTGCCGACGATGGTGCAGCGTCCCTGCACCTGCTTCGAGCCGATCAGCTTCGCTGCCTCGACGACGCCAGGCCATGCCTTCCCCAGCGCCGCGTTTTCGCCAAGCACCGCGCAGGGCACCGCGGCGCCGATGCTGAAGCCTTCAGCCGTTTCGGTGATCTCGCTCAGGCCGGCGATCGCCTTGATGTCGACGATCAGCTCCGGCTCGATGAAGCCGCCCTTCATCCTGACCAGCAGGTCGCTGCCTCCGGCGAGAACGGCGGCCGGCCCGGCCGCGCCGGCCAACTGGCCGACGGCATCTTCTATTGAAAGCGGACGTATGTAGCGCATCGTCTCCCCTTGGCTGATCGCAAATCGCAGTGATCGTTATCTTGGGACCGTTATCAGATCTCGGCGACCGTTATAAAGACTCTGCTCATAATGGCCATGCCGTTTCCTGCATTGCACCATGCAAGTCAGGTGAGTTGCCCTAATTCCGACCCAAATTTTCTAAGCCTGGGCGTCGGCAACCACTCGTTTGCGTTGAGCCGGCCGTCCGCGCCACCATGGAGAGAGCTTCAGTGACCAGCACCAGTCAAGGCGATAGCGCGGATTTGGTCCGCCGCGCAGTGGCCGCTTTCAATTCAGGCGATCACGGCCAGGCGACCGATTTGTGCGAGCTCGGCCTGAAGCGGCGGCCGGGCGATCCGGCGCTTTGCCATCTCCTGGCGGCCATATTGTTCGCCAGAGCGGACCTACCGGGGGCTCGTGCGCGCATCGCAGCGAGCCTCGCCGCTCGTCCGGACAATGTGCCCGCCTTGATCTTGGCATGCAGGATTGCCCGGGCCGAAGGCCGGTTCGAAGCGGCCTTGCAGTTGCTGGATCGCGCCGCCGGGCGGTCATCCAAGGCGGAAATCCTCGTCGAGCGGGCACGCACCTACGACCAGGTGGGCGACGCTTCGGCAGCGGAGGCGTCCTGGGCGCTTGTCCTGCAAAGCGACCCGAAATCCGTGGAAGCGATGGCGCGCCTCGGGCGCCTGGCGTGGCAACGCGGTGCGCCTGTCGAGGCGGAAAGTTTTCTCGAGCGCGCCGTCGCCGCCCGCGGGCATCCGGCGCAATGGTTCGACCTCGGGTTGGTGCGTCAGGACTTACGCAAGTTCGCCGGCGCCGCCGAGGCCTATCGACATGTGCTGGAGATGAGCCCGGACGCCGCGGAGGCCGCGGTCAATCTGGGCGTCGTCCTTCAGGAAACCGGCGACCTGGACGGCGCGATGGCGGCCTATTCGCAAGCCTATCGTCTCAGCCCATCCACCTTCGGTGTCATCGCCATGGCGCTCACCTCGGCGCCGAGCGGCAGGCTGTGGCTCGACGAGGAAGCGCTGCGCCGCTCACTAGAGCAATTCCAGGAAAAGTGCGCAGCGGTTTTCCGTCCGGAATTGCGTGAGAACAAAGGGTAGAGCAATTCCAGGGAAAGGTCGCAGCCGTTTACCGTCCGGAATTGCGTGAGAACAAAGGGGTAGAGCGGTTCGGCGATTCTATCAAACGCTGAACCCCTCTACTCGCTGGCGCGGCCGCGCCTGGCGCGGAACCGCTTGCGGTAGACGCCCGGCGCTGACAGGACATCCGCGACCGTCTGCGCATAGGCGGCCTGGCGTTTTTCGTCGAACACTTCGAATTCCAGCCGCGGCGCCGCCCGCGGCACCGCGAAGCATTGCGCGACCGGAGTGCCTTTGGCGAGCACGCCGCAGAATTCGGAATCCTTCCAGACCGCCGGGAAATTGATACCGCCGTCGCTGAACCGGTCGCAATCCACCAGGCCCGTCACCAGCCTGAAGGGAAGATCCTCGCGGTTGACCGGGTGCGTCGCAAACAGCGACCAGCCATCCTCGACCTCTATGGTCCAGAAGCTGTTGAATTTGAGCGCGGCCTGCCCGGGGTGGGCAAACGGGCTGCCGGCGAGTTGTCCCGGCGTGTGGAAGCTCAGCGGCGCCCTGGGATGGTTTCCGGTGACGGGGTCCGGGATCTCCCAGTCCCAGGAAAATGTCCCCTTGTCGACAGTGACATCGCATGGCAGCAGCACCATGAAGCCATAGGTCATCGCGTCGACCACCGGCGGGCACTGCTTGAGTGTGCGAATGTCGCGGCCGTGGATCGCGGAATAGGCGGTGGCCGGCATGGCGCGCAGCCAGTCCGGCAGAGCGCCGCGCGCCGGGATCGGGCGCGGCAAATGCTCGGCCAGCATCGGATCACATCGGAAAATGACACGCATCGCCGCCTCCCGGCACTGCGATACCATGCCAGCCGGCCGCGCTCCAGCGGCCGCCGGTCAGTCTTTCTTCTGGGATCTTGCCCGCACCAGCGTCGCGGCGGCGTGACCGGCGGCCGTGATATAATTGGGATCGTGGTGGATCAGCATGCTGGAAAAGGCGCCGTCCATCAGAAGCACGATCTCGCGCGCCAGCATCTTTGCTTCGCGCACGCCATGGCCTGAAAGCTCGCCCGCCAGCCATTTCTCGAAATTGCTCTTATGGCGGGAGCCGGCCTTCACCGCCGGATGGCCGGGCATGGCGGCGAGTTCGGCGGCCGTGCGCAGGAAGCCGCAGCCCTTCCATTTGACGTGCCGCGCCACACGCGCCAGGTGGGTGAAGATCGCTTCGACCTTCTTGTCCGCGCCGCCTTCCGCAGCCTCGAACCAGCCGGCCATCTGTTTGAGGTTCGGCTGGTCGCGGCTGTCGAGATAGGCCGTGATCAATTCGTCCTTGCTCTTGAAGTGGTAGTAGAGCGTGCGCTTGGTCAGCCCCGCCTTTTCCGCCACGGCATCGACGCTGACGCGGCCGATCCCTTCGGCGTAGAAGAGTTTCGCCGCCGCGTCGACGAGGCGTTTTCTGGTGGGATTGGGCTTCTCGCTCATCCGGTAAGTATACCGACTAGTGAATATACAAACAAGGAGAAAGCTGATCCTTTGCGGGCGCGCTCCACAGAGCAATTCCAGGAAAAGTGTGGAGCGGTTTTCCGTCCGGAATTGCGTGAAAAACGAACAGTTAAGGGAATGGACATGACCGAGCTTGCGCTTTGCGATATCCGCGACCGCGTCGCGGTGCTGACGCTCAACCGCCCCGAAAAACTCAACGCCCTGAATTACGCCTTGATCGACCGCCTGCTGGCGATCCTCGACAGGATAGAGACCGACGATGCCGTGCGTGCCGTGATCCTCACCGGGGCAGGGGAGCGCGCCTTCTCGGCCGGCGGCGACATCCACGAATTCTCGTTGAGCGTCGCCGAAGGCACGGATGTGGCGCTGCGCGATTTCGTCATGCGCGGCCAGCGGCTGACGGCGCGGTTGGAAGCTTATCGCAAGCCGGTCATCGCTGCCGTCAATGGCCTCGCCTTCGGCGGCGGCTGCGAGATCACCGAAGCCGTGCCGCTGGCCATCGCCAGCGACCGCGCCCTGTTCGCCAAGCCGGAGATCAAGCTCGCCATGCCGCCGACCTTCGGCGGCACGCAGCGCCTGCCGCGGCTTGCCGGACGCAAACGAGCGGTCGAGCTGCTACTTACCGGCGAGCCTTTTTCGCCCGCGCGGGCGCTCGAACTCGGCCTCGTCAACCGGGTCGTGCCGCATGAAGAGCTGATGCCGGCCGCGCTCGATCTCGCGAGCCGCATCATCCGCCATTCGCAGCCGGCGGTGGCGAGCATCCTCACTGCCGTGGCGCGCGGCATCAACCTAAGCATCGCCGAGGGCCTGCTGGTCGAGGCCGAGCATTTCGCCCGCATGGCCCCGACCGCCGATCTCAACGAAGGGCTCGGCGCCTGGATCGAACGGCGCCAGCCTGTCTACGACGGCTCATGGACACACATCACCCGGCCGGCCGAGGCAAGGCGCGTCTCGCTCCGCCTCGACTGGGCGGCGGATCACGGCGAAACCTCGACGTGACCCTTCATGTTGGGGTGGAAGCGGCAGAAATAGTCGACCGCTCCCGTCTGCTTGAGCGTGACCTCGCCCTTGGCCTTCGGCGGGATCGTCACGTCCCAGCCACCGTTCACAGTGGCGGTGTGGGCGAAGACATCCTTGTTCGTCCACTCGATCGTGTCGCCGACTTTGGCGGAAACACTCGCCGGCGAGAAGACCAGCTTGTCGATCGCCACCTCGATGGTGGCGGCCGCCGCCGGCGAGGCGACGAGCGCCAGCGCCAGCCCGGCAAGGAGCGGCCGTATAAGCGGTGCCGCCCTCATTTCAGCGCGCCGGCGACATGTTCGGCATGCTGCTCATGTCCCTGGAAGATCTTGAGCCCGGTCTCGAGCAGGCTCTTCAGCTCGGCATTGCTGGCCGAGGGGATGAGCAGGGCTTCGAGCGCGCTGTCGACCTGCTTGTGATAGGCAACCTCGTTCTCGATATAGGCCTTGTCGAAGGCGGCACCCTTGAGCTTCGCCAGCTTGGCGCGCTCCTCCTTCGCCGCCTTGGTCAGCGCCTGGCTGGTGGCGTTGTCTTGCGGCTTCACCTTCAGCTTCTTCACCAGGTCGAGCGCTTGGCTGTTCACCGCCTCGTGGTCGCGCTCCATGTCCTTTGCGAAGTCGACGACCTCCTTGGTCTTGGACTTCTTGATCGCCAGCTTGGCGGCCTCGATGTCGATCGTGCCGGCCGTGTAGGCGATGTGGGCGATCTGCGGGTCGGTGGGCTTCTCGGCGGCCTGCGCATAAGGCGCGGCGCTTGCGAGGAGGAAGGCGGCGAGGGCTGCGGTCGGTCGGATAAACATGGCATCTCCTTCGCCCGGCAGCGCAAGGCCTCGGGCTTGTTTTGAGTTGACGGCCATTGGATGCGGGAAAGGGCGAAACGTTCCCGGGAAAGAGCAGTCCAGGACATTTCCGGGTGGCGGATGGCCGCGCTTCGTTGATTGCGCCTACTTCGGAGATTGGCCGAAACGCCTCTCAGGTCGTCATGTATGGACGGCCCCTTTTGGGCAAGAGGCAAAATGGCGACGACGGCGTCAGTCTGGAGCGGTCATGTATTCGGCCTTTCGTGCGGTCGATTTCAAAGACCGCTGGCCCGCAAGGGTTACGCGGATCGGGCTCCCAATCATTCTAGCGCGCTTTGGAAGCGCGATGACGACGGCGGATTTTCCCGACCCAGGTCCTGACCATTTTGCCGTGCTGCCTTTGTGCTCCTTACACTGTTAAGGGCCTGGGAGCGGCCTTGCCGCAACCGGCGCCCTGTATTCTTGGCCCGTGGTGAGCATGGCCCAGATGATGCGGGCGGTCTTGGCGGCCTGGGCGACGACGGCGACCTTGACCGGCCGCCTGGCCAG